>DAORKJ010000046.1:15158-18023 GCA_035439505.1 Chitinophagales bacterium | reverse complement strand
AACATATCAAAATTGTTGCGGTTGACACAAAATGTGGTAAAAATATGTGCACCATTGGCGACAGTATTCGACCAGTTTTCTGCTTCCTTATCGCCAAACTCTGAACAGTGATAAATTTTACCGGGCAAATTCACTTGCAAATAAGCTGCTAATGCACTCATTTGATCTTTGTTGCGATAAGCATCTATATACATGGCAAATGCTTTATCTAATTGTTTGTCCGCTTTACCTTCTTTTATCTGAACTATACCAGGATGTGTTGCATTGGCTTCTTTTAATTCGTCGTACAAATAATAATGAATATCAACTCCTGAAATAAAATTGCCGGTATTTTTTACGTATTGAAATAATTGGGTATTCCATTGTATATGTGTTTTTCTATTTATTGCCTGACCAATACATAATAACCTCGGGATGTCAGGATATTTTTTTTGTATCGCTTTTAAAATGGGTTCGAAATCGTTTTTGTATTTTTCCCAATTGTAATTGTAACTGGCAAATGTTTCATTACCGGCCACAACCGCAACAATATTTACGCCTGAATCAATTAATGTAGTAATTGCACGCAAATTCGATTCCGGCGTTCCCTGCATCACATTTAATGCAAAACTTACCTGAAAATTTTTTGTCGCCCTGCTCGTACGTATAAGATGCATGAGCTCACTTTCGGTAGACTCCTTTTCCTTTTCTGCCTTTTTAATATCTTTTTCCAAGGCTTCTACCTTGATTAATCCCTGCCCGTCGCGAAATTCATCATACAGTGCATTTACCGAATCGATATGCATTCCCAAACCGGGTTTGTCTATGGCAGGAAATGCCACTTTTGAATCACCACCACCCGGCCAGCGCACGCCTATAGGACTGTTTGTTGACAATAAGGTTATTTGCCGTATATCTTCATCCTGAAAGCTTGCACCAAATCCTTCGCCGTTTCCGCCTATAATTTGGGCTGAAAGGGACTGACTAAGTAGCGCGAACAAAAAAATAAAAGTTGACTTTTTCATGATTTCAAATTGGGGTTTTGAACAACAAAAATACGCAATCTGCCTGCAAAGGTTGTATATTTGTTGCATCAGACATTACTATTGAGACAGTTAATTACAATAATTGTGCTATGTTCATTCCTGTTTAATTCAACGGGAACCTATATGTTATTTACGGTACTCAATACCCACAATAACATGGTAATTAACCATAAAATTGATAACGATGGTTTTGAAGATGAAGAATTGGTGAACCTCAAAATTGCCATCAACGACCCCGCATTTATTTTGATTGAAGAAGATGAATTTATTTATAATGATTTGTTGTTCGATATTATTGAACTCAAACAAGAAAATGGCTGGTTGCAAATAAAAGCTTATTGGGATAAAAAAGAAGAAAAATTAACCGCCGATTTTATTGCCAGAACAAAAAGTCAGCACGAAAACAAAAAGGACAACCAGTCGAATATCAGTATTAAACAAATTTTAAAAGATTATACCGGCGCTACAGATTTGCATCTAACGTATTTTGCTTCAACAAATGTAAATGGCTGGTATAATGAGTTTTTATATTTACCTGAAGCCAATCATAATATTTTTATTCCACCTCCCGAAGTATAATTAATTTTTTTTGCAGCCTTGGTTGTTTTTTTGCAGCTCAAGGTGCCGTTTATTATTTACTCATCAAAAAATTAATTATGAAAAAAATAGGTACAATAGTATTTGTGCTGTTTGCGTACGTTTTACAGGCACAAACCGATACAAATTATAACCTCGATGAAGTGGTTATATCGGGAAGCCGTTTTCCGGATAAGCGGAAAGAGGTGGCTCAAAAAATTGATGTTATTAAGTTAGAAGCAATTTCATTTTCAAATAGTAATACCACTGCCGACCTCTTACAACAAAGTGGTAAAGTGTTGGTGCAAAAAAGTCAGCAGGGAGGAGGAAGTCCAATGATTCGCGGATTTGAAGCAAGCAGAATTTTGTTAGTGGTGGATGGTGTTCGTTTAAATAATGCCATTTATCGCGCAGGCCATTTGCAGAATATCATTACAATGGATCCATCCATCTTAGCCAAAGCAGAAATTGCCTACGGACCATCATCGGTTGTTTATGGTAGTGATGCATTAGGTGGTGTAATTCATTTCCACACTAGAAATCCTGACCTATTAAGTGAAGATGAAAATCCATTTAGCGGTGGCGCAATGTTGCGATATGCTTCTGCAGCAAATTCCATGGCAGGAAATTTACATTTTAATGTTGCTTCAAAAAAAGTGGCATCTTTTACTTCAGTAAGTTATTCCGACTTTGATGATTTAAAAGTAGGTAGTGTTGAAAATGGCGACTATGGTAATTTTAATTTCAGACCATATTATGTTGTTACCAATAATGGTGAGGATGCATTAGTGAAAAATGACGATAAAACAATTCAGGTGCAATCAGGATATACGCAATATGATGTGCTCGAAAAATTGTTGTATCAGCAAAATGATAACATATCGCATTTAATTAATTTTCAATATTCAACATCTACCGATATTCCACGGTACGATCGTTTAACCGACCCGTTAAATGACGACAGTTTACGCAGTGCCCAATGGTATTACGGTCCGCAGGAACGATTAATGGCTGCTTACGAATTTAAATACCAGTCGGTGAATAAATTGTTTGATATGGCCCATTTAACTGCCAGTTATCAGGCCATTGAAGAAAGTCGTCACGACCGCCGTTACGGCCGCACTACACTTAATCACAGAACCGAAAATGTTGGTGTAATCGGATTTAATTTTGATTTTAGTAAAACAGTAAAAAAATCAAATATCCGATACGGATTAGAGTCCTATTTAAACGATGTGTCATCTGTAGCTGAAGTAGAAAATAT
>DAORKJ010000046.1:0-15058 GCA_035439505.1 Chitinophagales bacterium | reverse complement strand
GTTGTCCCAAATCCTGATATTAAACCGGAATATACCTACAATATCGACCTTAACCTGGTGAAAGTATTTGCCGATAGAGTGGAATTGGAACTGACAGGATTTTATACCATTGCAACCAATTATTTCTCTACCCAACCATCAACTTTTGGAGGGGAAGATTCCATTATGTATGATGGAGAATTAAGTCAGGTGTTAACAACAGTAAATTCGGAATCTGCCTATTTATATGGTTTTAATGCTGGGATAGATGTCAAAATAAATGATATGTTTTCATTCGCCTCCTACATCACCTATACTTATGGACGTATAAAAACAGACTCAACACCTTATCCGCTCGACCATATTCCACCAATGTATGGCAGAACTTCGTTCAACTTTAAAACCGATAAAATCCATGGTGAATTGTTTGCCTTATATAATGGCTGGAAGCGTATAGAAGATTACAATATAGTTGGCGGGGAGGATAACGAGCAATATGCCACTGTTGATGGTATGCCGGCATGGTACACGCTCAATTTGAAAGCATCCTATGCAATCAAGGACTGGTTGGAAGTTCAGGCCGGTTGCGAAAACATATTGGACCTCAACTACAGGGTGTTTGCTTCGGGCATTGGGGCACCCGGAAGGAACCTGTTTTTGGCCTTGCGTACCAAATTTTAATTTATAACTTTACGCAGTGAACCAACAAACAAACTAATATGAGCTTATTTTCAAAATTTTTCGGCGGCAATAAAGGCCAGGGCGGAAGCGGCGGAGGTGCCGGTAAAGCACAGGCTTTTATTGAAAAAATTACCGCAGACCTCAACCTGAATCCCGAGCAGGTTACCAAAGTTGAGGCCGCTATCCGTGAGTTTTTCATGGAAAAAAAACAAATGAAACAAGGTGGCGATAAAGATGGATTACGCGAAAGCAAACAGGACTTTAAGGATGATATTCTCAATGCCTTAACGCCGGCGCAGCAGCAAAAATTCATGGATAATATCCAAACCTATAAACAGCTGTTAAAACGCTGATACATTACTGCCGGAGAGTTGCCGCTCTCCGGTATTTTTTCTCCTCCTCTAGGCAATTTATTTATTTTTTCACTTAAGATCTAAATGCACACACATGATTGATTTTATTACTACGTCCGTATTATTATTCGGATCCAACGAGGCAACCATACACTTGCCCGAAGGCCTGGCAAAGGCTCTAATAGCGGCTCACTCCGGTTGGCGCTACATTATTTTAATTTTACTGGTAATGGCCATTATTTATGGCAAACAAACAGCATCCGGTAAAAAAGCTTATGAAGGCGCCACTAAAAAAATGGGTATGTTTACCATGATTGCGGTTGATATCCAATTGTTAGGAGGTTTGGTGCTTTATTTTTTCTTTATAGCCTCACAAACAAATTTTAAGTTGGGTAAATTAAAAGACCAAATGGGTGTCTCCCAATTTCGCAGTATTGCTGTAGAACATGCAATTGGCATGTTGATAGCACTCGTGTTAATTCATATCGGCTATAGCAAAGCTAAAAAGGCCTTAAATGATACTGAAGCAGGTAAAAAACAATATGTATTTTATTTGATTGCTCTTATTATTATCCTGTTATCTATTCCGTGGCCGTTTTTACACCCGGAACGTGGATGGTTTTAACGGCTATCTGCTAAACGCATACACAAAAAATAAAGCGCATTTATCATGAAAATTCATGGTTAATGCGCTTTTGTTATAGTAGCTCAAAAAATTAATCGTATAGTTCACATACTCTGGTAAGGCCTTTTGGGTCCAGAATGGTAATGGTGTGGTTGTTGGTAACAATCAACCCTTCATCCTTCAAATCTTTTAACACACGAATGGCTGTTTCTTTAACAGTCCCTACATAAGAGGCTAAATCCTCACGGGTAATGCTCACTACACCCTCAGGGTTCTTTTCGTCTTTGTAAGATTCGCTCAACAATAACAGTGCTTCGGCAATACGGCCTCTAACCGGTTTATAGGCGATATCCGCCATTTTTTCTACTGTTTGGTCAATGGTATTGGTTAACAATTGCACCATACCTTCAGAGAAGCGGTTATTTTCTCTGAAAACCTTTAACACAGTATCCTTTGGAATGAAACAAATTACGGCATCTTCAATAACCTCAGCGCTTACAGCATAGGTATTGGAAGATAACATGGCACCATATCCAATAAAATCGCCGGGTGTTACAATTTTTAATATCTGTTCTTTGCCGTCCGGGGCTTGTTTATACAATTTCACTTTGCCGGCGTTCAGACAATAAAGACCGTATGCGTGGGCATTTTCGTGAAAAATAGTCTGCCCTTTTTTGTATAAGGCGCAGGTTTTATTTTGATTGATGTAGTCTGTTTCTTCGATATGGCAAAAGTGAAAAAGCGATTTGCCTCTACTTTTACAGTGCTCACAATCCGGAGTCGGAATTCGGTTTTGCATACTCATATTACAATATTTTGCCTGAAAAAATTCTCTTAAAATTAATCAATTTCTTCGAAAAGTCATGATTAATCATTGTCAGTCTCATATTGCACGCGGTCCATATTGTAAGCCAATAACGGAATTTGTGCATAAAGAGCAATATTTCTGGTAACACTCATATGAAAAATGGTAGAAAACAAACCATGATTATGCGTTACCATACTAATCATGTCTATCTGATTTCTAGATGCAAATTTTTTGATACCTTCAGTAATATTTTTTTCTGCAGGAAAATGTAATTGTAGTTTTTCCGCATCAATTTCTTTCCTGAATTTGTTTTGTAATTTATCAATAACACCTTTGTTGTAAGTAGGTGCATCCTGAATAAAATGAACACCGTGCACAACAGCATTATATTTTTCTGCAAACTTTAATAAATACTGAATAATATCAGCATCATAAGCAGTGCCTTCAAATGGAATCATGATATTCTTAAACTGAATATCATTGGCCACATCCGGAATTGCCATAACCGGAATATCGGAACGTTTAATGATATTCCATGTAACGGTACCAAAAAGTTTATCTTCAATACCATTTACACCCTGAGTACCTAAAATAATTAAATCAATATTTTCAGTATGCGCTAAACTTAAAATAGATTCAGCTGCAAATCCCATCATCACTTTTGTTTGCGGAACAAGTTTGCCAAATAAATCTTTTTGCGTCGCAACAAATTCGACCATTTGATGTTCACATCTGTTTTGTTGCGCCAAAATCAATTCCTGCATCATGGCAGGAGGCATATGCTCATCGGTATATGGCATATGGCATGCGTGCACCAGCAACAAACCGGCATTGTGTTTTTCGGCAATGCCGACGGCAATTTTAACTGCTTTTTTGGCATTATCGGAAAAGTCAGTAGGAACCAAAATATTGTTAATTTGCGGGGAAGGCATTTCTGCTTTTCTCATGTTTTTAACAGCGGTTTTATTATTGCTCATAGGAGTGGTATAATGTCCAGTTGCGCTATGAAGTTCTTCTTCCAGCATAATCTTAAAATTTGTAATTCAAAAATCACTTAAATCATTTTTTTTAGTCATGATAAGGCTCAAAACGAATGGTGATTTTTGTCATCGTTTTTATGAAAAATTGTTATTTTGTTAACATATCGTAACGATAACAAGCAATAAAAAAGCCCTTGCATGATGCAAGAGCTCCGACATAGTAGTGGTTGATTTATTTACCAGTCTTCTTCTTTTTTAGGTGCGGCCGGTCTAACTTCTGTTTCCAGGCTTCCCACTAATTTCTGCATAAATTCATCTATTTGAACAAGGTAACCAACAGTGGTTTCATCTTTGGCAAACTTTTCGTCGTTAATCCAGTTTTCAATGCCATAATAAGAGGCACCTTGTAAATTAATTTTGGTAACGGTGTATTTAAAGCGGCCATCTCTGAATTGTAAAGTGAGGTAGTAGTTAATCTGACCGGCTTTTACCACCTGGCCTTTATCTTTTCTGGTTAACTGAAACTGATGTTTAATTTCAATGATACCATCTTCTTTACTTTGGCTTTTAATAGCCTGGCTCGGACTGGTATAAAATGTTTTCATCCAGGCCATAGCAACGTTATATAACGAATCGGTAACCACTCCCGGAACTTGAATTACATCGGTATAGGTAACCAATTTGGTTTCTTCATCAATCGGAAAAAAAGGAACGGTAAGCTCCGATTTTTGGGCATTTGCAGTATATCCTGCAACTATTGCAACAATAAGCAAAAGTTTTTTCATATGTTTTTGTTTAAAATTTTGTGACGAAGATAGTTGTCAAAAATGATACCATTTTTACCACTTAACTACTTATTCACATTTTATGCATCAAGGGTGTACTTCACTTGGTAAATTACGGCTTTTTTATACCTTTGTGCAAAACTGAATAACATGACTTCAGCATTCTTCATTTCAATAGTTGTTATTTCTTATGTGCTCGTAGTGAGCGGTTTGTTTGTAATTGAATATATCAAAAGCAAACGCGGCGGCAATACCGGTCACCACTAATTAATCCTATTTCCTATTCGTAACGTGCCTTTGCGCGATTATTTACCTATTTTTCACCTTTAGGGTGACATTTTTTGCTTTTCACACCAGCTCCAAAAAAGCCCTTTTTTTGTCATTTTTTTGCCCGTAAATCAACTGTTAAAATAATGTTGAAATTCAGTGTATAAAATATGCTTGAAATACCTGAAAAACTTATGTTTTCAGCGTATAAAAGTGTAACTTTGTGCTTCGTAAAATAATATTAAAAAAAGCCCTCGTTTTTGATGGCTTATACATGCTCAGTTTTGAGGTAGCAAATTATGGAAAAAGAAGAAGCAGTTGTTAAAAACCAGTCGACCTACACGGCTGAAAATATTCAAGTATTAGAAGGTCTTGAAGCAGTTAGAAAACGCCCTGCGATGTATATCGGTGATACCGGTTTTAAGGGCTTACACCATTTAGTGTATGAGGTAGTAGATAACTCGATTGATGAGGCATTAGCAGGTTATTGCCGCAACATCAGCGTAGCTATTTTACCCGGAAACAGCATCCGCGTTAAGGATGATGGTCGTGGTATTCCTACCGAATTACATAAAAAAGAAAACCGCTCGGCATTAGAAGTGGTAATGACGGTTTTACATGCCGGTGGTAAATTTGATAAAGACACCTACAAAGTATCAGGTGGTTTGCACGGCGTGGGTGTTTCCTGCGTTAACGCATTATCTACCCACCTCGAAGCTGAAGTGCACCGCAACGGTAAAATTTATAAGCAGGAATACAGTGAAGGAAAACCATTGTATGCCGTTAAAGAAATTGGCGATTCTGATATCACCGGAACCTATGTTACGTTTAAACCGGATGATACCATTTTTACCGTTTCAGAATACAAATATGAAACACTGGCTGCTCGTCTCCGCGAATTGGCTTTCCTTAACAGAGGGATTTCACTTTCACTTACCGACGAACGTGTAACAGAAGAAGATGGCTCACATCCAACCGAAACTTTTCACAGCGAAGGTGGTTTAATTGAATTTGTTAAATATTTAGACGGAACCCGCGTTTCTATTATTCCAGAACCAATTTATGCAGAAGGTTCACGCGATAATGTGCAAGTAGAAATTGCACTGCAATACAACGAATCCTACAACGAAAATATTCACTCGTATGTGAATAATATCAATACCATTGAAGGTGGAACACACGTTGCCGGTTTCCGCAGAGCCTTAACAAGAACATTTAAATCATACGGCGATCGTGAAGGCATGTTCGAAAAAGCAAAAGTGGAAATTTCGGGAGACGATTTTCGCGAAGGTTTAACTGCGCTTATTTCAGTTAAAGTTCCTGAACCACAGTTTGAGGGGCAAACCAAAACAAAGTTGGGTAACAACGAAGTTATGGGTATTGTGGACACCATTTCTGGTGAGGTGTTAAATAATTATCTGGAAGAAAATCCTAAACAAGCTCGTTTAATCATCGGTAAAGTTATTCTTGCCGCACAAGCCAGAATTGCAGCGCGTAAAGCACGCGAAATGGTGCAACGTAAAAGTGCATTTGGTGGCGGTGGGTTGCCGGGAAAATTGGCCGACTGCACCGAAAAAGCGGCTGAAAAATGTGAGTTATACCTCGTCGAAGGGGATAGTGCAGGTGGTACTGCCAAACAAGGCCGTAACCGTACTTTCCAGGCTATTTTGCCTTTGCGTGGTAAAATCCTCAACGTTGAAAAAGCATTGGATTACAAAATTTTCGATAACGAAGAGATTAAAAATATTTTTACCGCACTCGGTGTTATGCCGGCTGAAGATAAAACAGTGGATACTGCAAAATTGCGTTACCATAAAATTATCATCATGACCGATGCCGACGTGGATGGTAGTCACATTACCACACTTATTCTAACTTTCTTCTTCAGAAAATGTTATGAATTAGTGCAACAAGGTTATATCTATATTGCCACACCTCCACTGTATTTAGTGAAAAAAGGAAAGGAACAACAATATTGTTGGAATGAAGAGGACCGTAAAGCTGCCACTGCCGAATTCGCAAAAGGCGGTAGCGAAAATTCTGTTCACGTACAACGATATAAAGGTTTGGGTGAGATGAACGCAGAACAATTATGGGAAACTACCATGAACCCTGCTACCAGAACTTTACGCCAGGTAACTATCGATAGCGCAGCCGAAGCCGACCATATATTTTCTATGTTAATGGGTGAAGATGTTCCGCCTCGCAGAGAGTTTATCGAAGCGAATGCGAAATATGCTAACCTCGATATCTAAAACATTATTTCCGAAGTTTCAGCATTGGTTAAAAACCGGTGCTGAAACCCATACGGAATACCCAGGGACTGTAATACAAAGAATTTGGTCCGTTCAGAAAATCATACAATACTGTTAATTGAAATTTAGCTTTATCGCCAATGGCATAATTGTATCCTAAACCGCCAAAAAGTGCAGGCACCTGACCAGTATATTCGCCAAATAAGGGGTCTTCATACTTGAAATTGTATTTCATCATTTCGTATTCCGCATGTGCAAAAAGACCATAAATGATATCATGCTGTGCAAAAATCCGTGGACCATATACCGACATGGTGTAATCATCGATAGTAAAAACATTGTAGTTTACTTTGTAATACTGGTATGAAAATCCTAAACCGGCGGTAAACTTATCGGTTACCTTATAACCCACTATTGGTGAAACTTCTACGTAGGTGGAACTGCCAAATGTTGCACCCAAACTACCACCAACAACAATTCGGTCTTTCCAGGTTTTACGTTCATTATCACTGTTATCAGTATTACCTTCAAATACCGATGAACTTTGTTCATCAGATTCAATGGGTTGGGTTTGACTAAATACAGTTGAAACGGAAACGAAAATCATGGCGAAAAGTAAAACGCGCAATACTGTTACATTCATATTATACAATAATTATCAATGGTAAAATTAGCAATTAAACTCGTTCAGAATGTTTTTTAACGGTCAAAAACCGTTCCGTATTTTTTACTTCGCTAATTAGTTAGGGCGTTTCACAGGAAAAAACCTCAACTTTGCTCAAAACCGATAGATTTGTTATGAATCCCACAGTATTTTTATATCCGATTATGAAATTCGTGAAAACATTGCTGAAAGTGAAAGTAGATTGGCTATTGCTCATTTTCTTCCTCCTCCTCATTTTACTCCCTTTTATCCTTTTTTCTGCCCCTGCAGCAACACCTCCGCAGCCGGCAACTTTACCTTATGTGATGCCCGACGAAATACCCGCTTTTTTGGTAACAGGCGAAATGGATACTATTCAAGAAGATTTCCCTGCCATTTATACGTCGCGCTTTATTGCATTGGCAACTATTCCAACCGATACTGTGTATGTCATCATTACCCCAAATGAAGAAATTAATGTGGGTGCAGGAATTGGCTTGGTTGACACACTTATGTTTACGCCTTATGCAGCAGCACTTATTGCCAAAGAAATTAAGATAAAACCATACGATGATACCGAATACGAAGGTGAACATTATGGTGTTATGCACTTCACTATTCTTACCGATGACCCTGAATATGCAACACTCACAATCACATCCGATTCGGTATTAATTCTCGATAACGACCTTCCTCCCGGAATTACAACCTCGTTTCCTTCTGATACCAGTTACACAGAAGGGCTTGCAGGTTTTGATTATTTAATTGCATTAACTTCAATTCCAACCGACACCGTTTATATTACCATTGATCCCGATGATCAACTGCGTATTACCGGTATACCGGGTGAACCAATAGTGTTAACTTTTGAGCCAAATGCTTCAGCGTTATCCTACGATGGGGCAAGTGTGCGCGCTGTTGATGATGCCATTTATGAAGGATTGCATAACGGCTCAGTTACATTCAGCATAACAACTGATGCACCGGAATATGCACCATTTGTTATTCCCGAAGTTGTGCTACCCATTATCGACAACGATAGTATGCCGGGAATTAATTTTGAAATACCTGCAATTTTAGCGTTAACCGAAGGAGAAGGTGAAGTTGCTGTTGCTATTGCACTTAAATCGGTACCAACTGATACTGTTCATATTCAGATAATTCCCGATGTTCAATTGCGTATTACTGGAGCACCGGGTGAAGCAGTTACTTTAGACTTTGCACCCAATACATCGGCATTAAGTCCGCATATTGCACTGGTAAAAGCATACGACGATTTTTTATACGAAGGCGAACATATAGGTAATGTATCATTTGTAATAACTACTACTGATGCGGATTATAGCGCATTTACCATTGAACCTTTCGATATCAGTATCACAGACAATGATTTAATTCCGGGAATTACTTTTGAAGATACCACGGGATTAATTGGAGTAGAAAATATGATTGATACCTTACATTTTTCCGTGTATTTAAATAGTATCCCCACTTCAACAGTTACCATCAATTTTGACCCTGATATTAATTTGGATTTAGGAAAGGGTAAAGATGCTGATGTAAGTATGAAATTTAAGGAAGACAGTTCACTCATTGCACGTGTAATGAACGTTATGATTTTTAATGACCCAATTGTTGAAGGTCCGCATATAGGAACCATAGTTTGCAGTATCACAACCACTGATACTTTTTATGCTGATTTTACCATTCCCAACATTTATGTGGCAATTACCGATGATGATGGCACTGCAATAATGAATTATGACCCGGATATTTTTCAGGTATTTCCAACTGTTACAACCAATACACTCCAATATAAGGTGGATGAAAATTTTGCCAATGCCACAATCCGCATATTTTCGATGGATGGCCGTATGACAGCAGAACACAACCTTGTCGGAAAAACCGGAACACTTGATGTACAGCACCTTAATAGTGGTACCTATATAATAATGGTGTCGAACAATGAAGCAATGTTTTATCAGCGTTTTCAGGTAATCCGATAAATATCGGAAAATGGTGACCTAAGTCATTTTATGTAAGGTGCAATAGGAGATAGCTTTGACATTATTTTTCAGTAATGCCAAAGTTCGCACCTGTAG
Organism: Chitinophagales bacterium; assembly: GCA_035439505.1. Classification (GTDB taxonomy): domain Bacteria; phylum Bacteroidota; class Bacteroidia; order Chitinophagales; family BACL12; genus UBA7236. The sequence goes on along the minus strand of DAORKJ010000046.1, from coordinate 5,580 downwards.
CAAATCCCAAACAACAATCTACGGATAGTAAAACTACCTGCTTTCACTGTGGTGAAGTATGTAATGACCATGAATTTCATTTAGAAGATAAATATTTTTGTTGCTTCGGATGTAAAACTGTGTATGAAATTTTGCGCGACAACGATTTGTGTTCTTATTACGACATGCAGGAGCATCCGGGTATTACACAAAAAAATAAAGTTGCAGCAAATAAATACTCCGTTTTAGATAAACAAAGTGTACGCGAAAAATTTATTCGCTTCGCGGATGGCAATCAAACACATGTTGTATTTTATTTGCCCACCATGCACTGTAGTTCTTGTATTTGGTTACTCGAACACATGCATCAAATGAATCATGCCGTATTACAATCGCGGGTTGATTTTCCTAAAAAAGAAATTACACTTGTTTTTGATGAGTCGAAAATTAGTTTAGGTGAAGTGGCTGCAATGCTTGATTCTATTGGATATGAGCCGTTGTTAAGTTTGCAGGATATTGAAAAGAAACCGGAAAAACAATTACAAAAATCAAGGCTGATTAAAATTGGTATTTCAGGATTTGCTTTTGGTAATATTATGATGATGGCGTTTCCGGAATATTTAGCCGGCGGCGCTGTTGAGGATGTTTCACTGCAAATTTTATTTCGCTATTTATCATTAGTATTAGCATTACCTGTATTTTTTTATTGTGCAGGCGAATTTTATACTTCCTCCTGGAAGAGTATTAAAAATAAATTTTTAAATATTGATGTCCCCATTGCATTAGCCATCATTTTTACATTTTCCAGAAGTTTATGGGCCGTTTTTGTGGAACACGAAGGTGGTTATTTTGATTCTATGACCGGCATTGTATTTTTTATGTTGGTGGGTAGATATTTTCAGGATTTAACGTATAAAACTATCTCTTTCGACAGAGATTATAAATCGTATTTTCCATTATCAGTGGCTTTAGTGAATGATGGTGCTGAACAACAAATTCCATTATCCGAAATTAAAGAAGGTGATGTTATTGTAGTGCGCAATCACGAATTAATTCCTGCCGATGCATTACTTATTTTGGGCAAAGGAAATATTGATTACAGCTTTGTAACAGGTGAAGCAGACCCGGTGGACAAAAAAATCGGAGAACTGATTTATGCCGGTGGAAAGCAGGTAGGGGCTGCCATTCAGCTTAAAGTAATTAAACCGGTTGCACAAAGTTATCTCACGCAATTATGGAATAATATTAATGCCAGCCATAAAGAAGATGAACGAAAAGATTTTGTGCAAACATTGGGAAGATATTTCGCATTAATCGTACTGGTATTATCTGCAATTGCATCCTTATTTTGGATTGTGCAGGGTGATATGGAACGTGCAGCTGATGCATTTATTACACCAATGATAGTGGCTTGTCCTTGTGCACTTTTATTGTCGGCAACATTCACGAATGGAAATGCCATTCGGTATTTCGGAAATTTTGGTATTTATTTAAAAAATGCCAATGTGATTGCTGCGTTTAATAAAATTACTACCATTGTATTTGACAAAACCGGAACATTAACACAATCAAATACAACAGGTACTTCCTACAATGGTGATGTATTATCAAGTGAAGAAAGAATTTGTGTAGCCGCACTTGCAGCTCAATCTAATCACCCTTACAGTCGCGCTATTGCGAATATGTTAGGCAAAAGCACTGGTGCTGAAATAACCGATTTTAAAGAGTTTCCGGGCAAAGGCATCAGCGCAAAAATAAATGGCAACGAGTTGAATTTAGGTGCAGCTGAATTTGTTGGTGTGGAAAATAAAACGGTACAACATGGTATTACTTATGTTGCGATAAATGGCAAAGTAAAAGGGCATTTTAATTTTGCTAATCGCTATCGGGAAGGGTTTGATAATATGGTAAATAATTTAAAAGGTAATTATGAATTGTATTTATTAAGTGGCGATAATGATAGTGACAGGACATATTTAAGCAGTTATTTCGGTGCTAATAAACTTTACTTTAATCAAACCCCACATGATAAGTTAGCATTTATCAAACAATTGCAAGCGCAAAATAAACATGTGATGATGTTAGGCGATGGCCTTAACGATGCAGGTGCATTGCAACAAAGTGATATTGGTATTGCCGTAAGCCAAAACAGCAATTTTACGCCTGCAAGTGATGTGGTAATGGATGTAAATCAATTGAGTAAACTTGAACAACTGTTCAAATTTGCAAAAGCATCCAAACTGGTTATAACCGGAAGTTTTGTATTGTCCATCATTTATAACGTAATTGGATTATATTTTGCTTTGCAAGGCATGTTAGCGCCTGTAATTGCTGCTATTTTAATGCCATTAAGCACCATAACTATTGTGAGTTTTACAACCGGCATGACAACCATTGCTGCAAAAAGGTTGCTTAAAAAATAAGTTGTTGTTTATAGATGAAAAAAATAAATTGTTGAACATCCCATTCAACAAAAATGCAATTACAGGAATAATTGCTGAAAGGCCTTCCAATAGTGACTTTCCAGCTTAGTGTATCAACCTTACCTGGTATCAGAAATTAATTTTTTTCAAGTGTCAACTTTAATATGGTGATATAAATCACCATTAGGTGTGAAGTAAGTCATCTGTGGCCAATGTATACTGTGTCAACTTAGCATCTGATTATGAGCGTAATAATTCTGTTAATTGGAGCAAGCATTTTGGTAGCCGGAGGATTTTTGGTTGCCTTCATTTGGTCAGTAAAACACGGACAATATGAAGACGATTACACACCGGGTGTAAGAATGTTATTTGATGACCAGAAAGCAAGTAATCACCCAACAACATCTACTAAAACCAAAAAGTAACGTATGGATTACGTAAAAGTCAGTTACGACAACAAAATTGTAAAACAGTTTGCATTGGCTACTGTTTTCTGGGGCATTATTGGAATGACCGTAGGTTTGTGGATAGCACTTGAATTAGTGTTTCCGCAGCTTAACATGGGCGTTCCTCAACTATCATTTGGCCGCGACAGACCAATTCACACGAATGCGGTGATTTTTGCATTTGTGGGAAATGGTATTTTCATGGGCGTGTATTATTCGCTGCAACGTTTGTGTAAAGCACCGATGTTTAGCAAGTTTTTAAGTAACCTCCATTTCTGGTCATGGCAGCTAATTATTGTATTAGCGGCGCTTTCGCTTTCAATGGGTATTACAACCGGTAAAGAATACGCTGAATTAGAATGGCCAATCGACATTTTAATTACATTGGTATGGGTTGTTTTCGGAATTAATATGATGGGTACCATCATTAAAAGAAGAGAACGTCATATTTATGTAGGTATTTGGTTTTACATTGCCACATTGGTTACAGTTGCTATGTTGCACATTGTAAACTCATTAGAATTACCAGTTTCATTATTTAAAAGTTATTCCATTTATGCCGGTGTGCAGGATGCATTGGTGCAGTGGTGGTATGGTCACAATGCGGTTGCATTCTTCCTTACTACACCATATTTAGGTTTGATGTATTATTTCTTACCTAAAGCTGCTAACCGTCCGGTATATTCTTATAAATTATCTATTGTCCATTTCTGGACACTCATATTCTTATATATATGGGCAGGTCCTCACCATTTATTATATACTGCATTACCACACTGGGCTCAAACTTTGGGTACTGTGTTTTCAGTAATGTTAATTGCTCCATCATGGGGTGGTATGGTGAACGGGTTATTAACCCTTCGTGGTGCATGGGATAAAGTGCGTGAAGACGTAGTATTAAAATTCATGGTTGTTGCTGTAACCGCTTACGGTATGTCAACTTTTGAAGGCCCAATGTTATCGTTGAAAAATGTGAACGCAATTGGTCACTTTACAGACTGGATTGTAGCTCACGTGCACATTGGTGCTTTAGGTTGGAATGGTTTCCTCACATTTGGTATTTTGTATTGGTTAATCCCTAAAATGTGGAGAACAACCTTATACTCCAAATCTGCTGCAAACTTCCATTTCTGGATTGGCACATTGGGTATTTTAGTGTATGCAGTACCAATGTATTGGGGTGGTTTCACACAAGCATTAATGTGGAAAGATTTTAATGCTGAAGGTCAGTTATCATATACTTTCCTTGAAACCAGTACCCAATTAAAAGGTATGTATGCATTGCGTTCAATTGGTGGTACTTTATATTTAATTGGTGTGTTCATGATGGCATGGAACTTATGGAAAACAGCTGCACAAGGATCATTCCTTGCTGAAGAAGAAGTTGAAGTACCTGAAATGCCAAGAACTTATAATAAACCAAAAGGTGAATTCTGGCATCGTCCACTTGAAAGAAGACCAATCCAATTTATGATTATCGCTTTAATCATGGTAATTATTGGTGGTGTAATTGAATTAGTACCTACATTCTTAATTAAATCTAACATTCCAACTATTTCAAGTGTGCAACCATATACACCACTTGAATTACAAGGTCGTGATATTTATGTAAGAGAAGGTTGTTATACCTGTCACTCACAAATGGTTCGACCATTCAGAAGTGAAGTTGTGCGCTACGGTGAATACAGCAAAGCCGGTGAATTTGTTTATGACCATCCATTCCAATGGGGTTCTAAACGTACTGGTCCGGATTTAGCCCGTGAAGGTGTTGGCCACTTGAAAAAAACCGATGCCTGGCATTATATGCACATGTTAGACCCTCGTCAGGTTTCATCAGGAAGTATTATGCCTGCATATCCTTGGTTACATGATTCAGAAGTGAACCTCGAAATGATACCAACAAAAATCAGAGCGATGCAAAAATTGGGTGTTCCTTATCCTGAAGGTTATGATCAAATTGCAACTGAAGATTATTTGAAACAAGCAGATGGTATTGTAGCAAATATGAAAGCAGACAAAGAAATTGAATCACCTAATACCGCCGAAATAGTTGCGTTGATTGCCTACCTGCAAAGATTAGGAGTAGATATCAATACAGAAACCAATTTACAAAATCAAGCTAAAAAATAAATCGTATGAATTTCATGCATTATTTGTCAGATATTGATGGAGTGACTATCTACCCGATAATATCACTATTCATCTTCTTTGCATTCTTTATAGGATTATTTTATTGGGTTTTTAAAATGGATAAATCATCCATTGATGAAATCAGAAATATTCCTTTGGATAACAATAACCCTAATCATTTAAATCAATAAATAATCATTGAGATGAAAAATAAAAAACTCAATGCCGGCCTGATGCTAACAGCAATAATGTTGTTAAATGCATCACCAATATGGGCTCAGACCATTACCACTGAAGCACCACGCAACTGGTATTTAACCGATACTACGTTCTGGATTTTAATTGCAGTGGCAGCTATCTTGTTTTATGTAATTTATGCCCTAGCTGAAGTAGTAATTTGGGGAGGCCAGAAAAAAATAAATGAGATGAAAAACAAGGGAGGTAATTTAAAATCTCTGGTTGTTTTGGCTATTACTTTATTGGCTACATCTAATTTACATGCACAAGCTGCGGAAGTGGCAACTGAAACTGCAAAATCCTCTATGTGGAATAGCGATTATTTACCACTTTATATTTTAATTGCTATCGAAATTGGGGTTATC
>DAORKJ010000045.1:26575-28349 GCA_035439505.1 Chitinophagales bacterium | reverse complement strand
TTATCTTTTTCCCATCATACCACCCAATGCTCTTGCAGCTTTGGCGCCGCCGCCCATTTTGTTCATCATTTTCATCATCTTGCGCATCTCTTCAAATTGTTTCATAAACTGATTTACATCCTGAATAGTAGTGCCACTTCCTGCAGCAATGCGTTGGCGACGATTGCCTGTCATCAGGTCGGGATTATTACGCTCCTCAGGTGTCATACTGTAAATCATGGCCTCGAGTTTCGAAAATTGTTTTTCATCGATGTCCATGTCTTTTATTTGTTTGCCTATACCGGGTATCATGCCTAATAAATCTTTCATGTTACCCATCTTTTTAATTTGCTTCAACTGCTGTAAAAAATCCTCGAAATCAAATTGATTTTTACGAATTTTTCTTTGCAATTCCTCAGCCTTCTCCTGGTCATATTGCTCCTGGGCTTTTTCTACAAACGATACGATATCGCCCATTCCCAAAATACGCTGCGCCATACGGTCAGGATAAAACAATTCGAGCGTATCCATTTTTTCGCCGCGACTCACAAACTTAATCGGCTTCTGCACTACATATTTAATCGATAACGCCGCACCACCGCGTGTATCACCATCTAATTTGGTTAATACCACACCGTCAAAATTCAAACGGTCGTTGAATGCTTTTGCTGTGTTAACTGCATCCTGACCGGTCATGCTATCCACCACAAATAAAGTCTCTGAAGGATTCAACGCTTCTTTTAATCGCGTAATTTCATCCATCATTTCTTCATCCACAGCTAAACGACCGGCAGTATCTACAATTACAACATTGTGATTATTTGTTTTGGCATAATTGATGGCTTTTTTAGCAATATCAACAGCGTTTTTATTTTCAATATCGGCATATACATGCACACCAATTTGTTCACCTAAAACCTGTAACTGATTTATCGCAGCGGGACGATAAATATCACATGCCGCTAACATCGGATTGCGTCCCAATTTTGTTTTAATGTGATTAGCTAATTTGGCACTGAAAGTAGTTTTACCCGAACCTTGCAAACCGGCAATTAAAATGATAGCAGGTGACCCTTTAATATTAATATCCACCTGTGCACCACCCATTAATGCAGTAAGTTCATCCTGCACAATTTTCACCATTAATTGTCCCGGCGAAACAGAAGTAAGCACTTCCTGACCCAATGCCTTATCCTTTACCGTATCGGTAAATTCTTTGGCAATTTTGTAATTCACATCAGCCTCCACTAATGCACGACGAATTTCCTTCACCGTAGTGGCAATGTTAATTTCAGAAATTTTTCCCTGACCTTTTAAACTCTTAAAGGCGCCTTCTAAACGATCCGATAAATTTTCAAACATAGATTTATTTTAATTAGCAAATTTGTCAATTAGCAAATTAGCTAATGGTTACTTTTTCGCCACACACACAATTTTTCTTCCTCCTCACATTCCCAATTAGTTCGCCGCGACGAACTAATGTTGCATTTTATTATTCATTCAAATGTGGAGCACAACATTTCAATCACACTCCAAATTCACATTTGCTAATTAGCTAATTTGCTAATCAGCTAATCCACTGCTCCGCATATCCAATCACACTCCGAACCACATTTGCTAATTAGCTAATTTGCTAATCAGCTAATTAATAATACCGCAACCTAATCACCCCGGCCAAATATTTCGATAAACGAACAACTTGTTTAGTATAGCCAAACTCATTGTCGTACCAGCAATATAATACCACACTCTTACCATCTTTAGAAACTATTGTTGCAGGAGCATCTACAATAAC
>DAORKJ010000045.1:5709-26475 GCA_035439505.1 Chitinophagales bacterium | reverse complement strand
TAGTTATCGAGTAAGTTCTGATCGTTCGTATAACTATGCACTGTTTCTAAGTGACCATGATCTATACCAAACATTTTTTCCATGGTATATAAAATCGGCACAACAGCATTGGTAGTACAACTTGCTGCAGAAAATATTTTTTCTTTTGCAGGATCAAAATTTTCGTGATTAATGCCGTGCACAATATTCGGAATATCGCCTTTGCCCGGAGCAGTTAATAATACATGACTAACTCCTTTTGCTTCTAAATGTTTACTCAAATTTGCGCGGTCGCGGGCAATACCTGTATTATCTATAATTAATGCATCATCAATTCCAAATGCATTGTAATCAATACTTTCAGGTTTATCGGCAGCTATCATATAAACAGTATGACCGTTTATAATCAGTGCTTTATTTTCTAAATCCTCAACAATTGTTCCGCGAAATTTTCCGTGAATGGAATCGCGGCGTAATAAACTTGCGCGTTTAATAATATCTTCATCAGAATTTGAACGTGTTACAATTGCACGTAAACGCAATTGTTCGCCTTTTCCTGCTTCATTAATAATAATACGCGCAGCAATACGGCCAATACGACCAAAACCATATAACACTACATCTTTTGGTTTTAACACCATTTTATCCTGACCGATAAATTCTTTCAATTTATCTTTCACAAATTCAAGTTCATTGGCATAGTTGCTGCCTTCGCTCAACCATTCGCTGCCTAAACGACCTAAATCGATGCGACTTGGAGCTAAATCAAGTTCATTAATCGCTTTTGTTAACGCCAATGATACTTCGATAGTCAGGGGACGATTTAAGAAACGTTGTGCATACAAGTGATGGTTCAAAATTTCGCTGGCACGGGCATCTACCAGATTGCGGCGGAAAATAATCAGCTCCACCGATTTGTCGTACCATAAGTGGGTAGTAATACTGCTAAGTTCAACCGCAGCCTTTTCTTTCATGTTCCACTCTTTGAGCTTCAATTCATAAGTGTTGTTCATAATATTGTAAAGTATGGTTTAAGGTTAGTTTTTCAGGTTGCAAAGGTAATGAATGCCGTGCAGAGCTCCGTTACTTTTGTGAAAAATCACAATAAGGGTCATTTAAAACCTCAATGTTTACAGGGGTTTTATCACTATCCCCAAAAAAACTTTGCTAAAAATTTTGTATCCTTTGAAATTATATTATACTTGCAACATTATAGCCAAACCCAAGTTAGGCTTTCAGTAACATGTCGAAAAAGAAACAATTCACAATAGAATACATCATAAAATCGAGCCCGTTGGTCCTTTACAACTGCCTCATTACCGCAACCGGGCTGCAACAGTGGTTCGCCGATACGGTAGATAATGATGGTAATACCTTTTATTTTACCTGGAACGGAGAAACCGAAATTGCCGAGCTCATCAGCACTGAAGAAGATGATTACATTCGCTTCCGTTGGGAATATCAGGACGAAGATGAATACTTTGAATTCAGAATCGATAAAACAGAAATCACGAACGATACCATCCTGTTTGTCACCGATTTTGCCGATGACCGTGAAGTTGACGCCCAACGCCGCCTTTGGGATGCGCAAATCCACAATCTCATTAAACGTATCGGCGCTTCATAATAACAGCTGCAACAACATTTCATAGTGCGCAACTACCCGCTCACTAAGCTTTTTCATGTCCGGCTCATCTATTTTTATACTCAGTTTAATATAACCGTGTCGTTCAACATGTTCCATTATCGCCGCAGTTGAAAGTTGATTAGCGGGGAGAAATGTACTTGCATCTAAATCATGACACCAGGCATCTCCGTGGGTTGCGAATAACAAACCATCCGGTGTACGCCGTAGTTTTGTGGCCAAGCCTGGCAGCAAGGTGGAAAGATGGTCTCCGGATAGCACTAAACTCACACTAAAATAATGCCCATACCAAAACATGGTGCGATAGGCAAACATGGCATTTTTTTTGAAACATCGCGGAAAGTCGAGCATTACCCAGGGGTAACCCAGATAATTTTCGCCCTGAGCTATTTTTCCGGTTGTGTAATCTGTCCCATCCGGAAACAGAAATTGTTTGTGTTGAGCACTATCTTTGAGCGCCAAACGAATATTTTCAAATAACTCGAAAATTTTCTGGTTGACACGGCGTTTACGTTCAAACAAACCGGCGTCAAACATTAACGTTTTTTCGGCAGCATCAAATTGAGGGAAGTCAGGCATACATGAACAAGATTGACAAATATATCGTAAAATCCTATTTGGGACCCTTCCTGATTGCATTTACTATCGCATTAATCATTTTTTTAATGATTTTTTTGTGGAAGTATATCGAAGATCTGGTTGGAAAGGGACTGGAATGGTATATCATTGCCAAGTTATTGTTTTATGCCTCTGCCAATATGGTTCCGCTTTCGTTGCCTATTGCGGTGTTGTTGGCTTGTATCATGACTTATGGCAATTTGGGCGAACGATTTGAATTGGCTGCTTTTAAAAGTGCAGGTATTTCCATGTTCACCTTTATGCGAAGCACCATTGTTATTGGTGTATTAATTGCCATCGGTGCATTTTTCTTTTCTAATTATATCTTGCCCTCCTCCTATTTAAAGTTTGTGGTGACACTGGTGGATATTACCAAACAAAAACCTGCGCTCAATATTAAACCCAACGAATTTTATAATGAAATTGATGGCTACTCTATAATGATTGGCGACAAAAGTGACGATAATATCACCATCGAAGAAGTAACTATTTACGAAGAGCTGGATAAAAATAACGACAACGTTTCCATTGCCGAAAAAGGGAAAATGCAAACAACCAAAGACAATCAAAATCTGATTTTCACTTTATACAATGGCAAACAATATGAAGAATTACAGTCCGATGTAAAAAATAAAAAAACAGCCGAACATCTCCGCATGAATTTCGGAGAGTGGGAAAAATCTATCGACTTAAGTGGTTTTCAAATGACGCATACCAGCGAAAATCTTTATCAGAACCACTATAAAATGCTCAATATTAATCAGCTAGCAGTGGCTATCGATTCATTACATCATTACAACGACAGACAGAGCACTACGTTGGAGCCAAGTATGAAAATGCATTATTTACAAGGTAGAGACAGCTCGGCAAAAATTGCAGCACAACCGGAAGTGAAATTGGGCAAAACAAAAAATTTTATTGATTTAATTCCGGTAACTGAACGCAATGCAGTTGTAAAAAAAGGACTAAGCACTTCGCGCAGTTTAGCCGGTTACAGCAATCAGGTTGTGCAACGACTAATTAATACAGAAATGAAAATCCGCGACCATCAAATTGAAGTGTATAGAAAATATACCTTGTCGGTGGCATGTTTATTATTTGTATTTATTGGCGCTCCATTAGGTTCCATTATTCGCAAAGGCGGATTTGGTTTGCCGGTATTGCTATCCATATTTATTTTCATTTTTTATTACATACTCAATATTGTAGGCGAAAAATTGGCTGAACAATTAGTATTAACGCCTTTTTGGGGCATGTGGATGGGTAGTTTTATTATTGCACCATTTAGTGTTTTACTGACTATTAAAGCTAAAAACGATGCACCAATAATTGATGGTGAATGGTATTATAATCAACTAATGAAATTCCGTCAATTATTTCGTCGTAAACAAGCATGAAACAACTAATTCAACAACATAAAACGTTTTACCAAAGTTGGCTGATATGGTTTGTATTGGTGGGCTTGTATTTATCATTTAATTCAAAGGCATCAGCTTCTCTAGCATTAAACGAAATCCATACACCTGCTGGCGACATTTTATTTCGTTACATCACTTGGGGTGGTGATGGTATTTTAATCGGGATTGTTTGTTTTGTATTTCTTTTTGTCCGCCTCCGTTATGGTATTTTATTGAGCTTAGTATCTTTTATTTCTGCATTTTTCGTATCGCTGCTAAAACAGTTTTACGACGAACCAAGGCCATCCAGATATTTTGCGGGACAAGATGTAAATTGGGTGGATGGTATCGACCTGTATGCCAATCATAGTTTTCCAAGCGGGCATGCAGCAGCGGCATTTACTATGTTTTTATTAATGTCATTTTTCTTTAATAAAAAATCACTCACTGCGGTATTTTTTATTTTAGCATTATTAGTGGCAATATCACGCGTATATTTATTTCAACACTTTTTAATCGATGTGTGGGTTGGCTCCTTTTGCGGAGTAGTTTTCGGAACTATCCTATATCATCTCATCATGATTACCCCCCTCTTCAAAAATAAAACCTGGCACAACTGGTCCCTCCTAAAATCCCAAAACCAACTCCCGTAACATCCCGTCTCCCCGCCTTCCCGGCAATTATTCAATACCCCCAACAAACAGCAACCCTTCACCCTAAACATGTGAATTATATAAATTATTAAAGCATTTGTATAACACGCACTGCACATGTATTGCGCAACTTTGATAATATACCAAAAGTGTAAAATTTACACTAAACGTATAAAACCATTTATCAATGAAAAAAAAATATAAAGTTTTAATAATTATAGCCGTTGTATTAATTGTATTTCGTCTGATTTTACCCTTTATCGTGCTTCACTATGCCAACAAAACACTATCTAACATGCCCGGATATTATGGTCATATCGACGATATTGATATTTCGCTTATTATTGGCGCATATGAAATAAAGGATATCTACATCAATAAATTAGACACTGTAACACACAAAGAATCTGATTTTTTTAATGCATCAAGTATCGATTTATCCATTGACTGGCCCGCCTTATTTAAGGGTTCTATAGTTGGTGAACTGGAATTCCATACTCCAACACTTGTATTTATTAAAACCAAGACTGCAATTGCAGATTTAAAAGCTGATACAACCGATTTCCGCAATTTATTAAAATCGTTTATGCCGCTTAAAGTGAATAAAGTTGCGGTTGACAATGGCACCTTTATTTATAAGGATTTTAACACTACGCCCAACCTCGATTTACAATTAACTAATGCTTCTGCTTTAGCCTTAAATCTTACCAATGTGGTTAATGAGGATGTAAAACTGCCATCCACACTCACAGCCAAAGCTGATATTTATGATGGAATATTTATTTTAAATATGCAATTAAATGCCCTTGCCGAAACACCAACTTTCGATTTAAATGCCAGCCTTAAAAATACACATCTACCTAAATTAAACGACTTTTTTAAAGCGTATGGCCATTTTGATGTAACAGATGGTGATTTCAGTCTGTATACCGAACTGGCTGCTTCCGATGGTGCTTTTGTCGGCTATTTAAAACCCATTATTGTCAACCTAAATGTAGTTGGCCCAGAAGATAAGAATGATCCTATTCTGCAAAAAATTTGGGAACATACAGTTGGTGGTATGGGTGCTGTTTTAAAAAATCAACGCGAAAATCAGGTGGCTACGAAAGTAGAAATGAATGGAACTTTCGATAATCCTGATGTTAATAGTTGGGAGGTTATTTTACAAGTACTACGCAATGCATTTATTCAGGCATTATTACCAACTATTGACAACGAAATAAATATAAAATCCGTAAATGACGATGAAGAAACTAAACGCAAGCCGTTTTGGAAAAGAAAGGCTGCTGACAAACAGTAAACTAAAAACAAAAAACTTTTTTGCGATTACTAAAGCAGCCTATAAGTCGTGGTGGAAGAAAGAACCTTTTAGGCAAAGCGCAGTAATTGCTTACTACGCCATATTTTCCATACCGGGATTGTTAGTATTACTAATTTCAATTGCAGGTTACTTTTTAGGAAAAGATGTGGTTAGTCAGCATTTAATGGACCAAATTACCTCAACCCTTGGTAAGGACACTGCTATACAACTCGAAAATGCGATCAACAGCACAAGCGCTGCTTCAATTTCAGGTTGGGCGAAAGTTTTAGGTGTAATCACTATAATTATTGGAGCTACCGGTGTGTTTTCTGAATTTCAACGCTCCTTAAATTTAATTTGGGAAGTTAAGCCCAACAAAAAGAAATCGCGGTTGTGGAGATTAATTACCGTGCGATTATTTTCATTTGGTCTAATTGTATCCATTGCATTTATACTTATTGTTTCTTTAGCGGTATCTGCATTAATAACCGCATTCAGTCACTGGATTTCGATGCATTTTTCTTCAACATTTTATATCATAATTCAAATTATTAATTTCTCCACGACCATCGGCATATTAGCATTGTTGTTTGCCTTAATATTCAAATTTATTCCTGATGCCAAAATAAAATGGCGATATACCATAATAGGTTCTTTAGTAACAGCTGTATTATTTGAAATTGGCAAATTTGCTTTAGAAATATATTTCGGCAAAACCAATCCCGGTGACGGATATGGCGCAGGTGGCTCCATTATTTTAATATTACTTTGGGTCTCCTACTCCTCGATGATTGTGTATTTTGGTGCAGAATTTACCAGAGCATATGCCAATTTACACGTCTCACAAATTCAGCCAAGCGATACCGGGGTCGAAGCCAAACAGGAGGAAAAAAAATAATATCATCAGGTTGAAAATTAAATCTAAGCAATTTTTTTCAACAATGTATGCTGCTACAATTTTAGTTTTTCTAAATGACACCTCGAAGGCTCGAAGTGCCTCGAAGTAACACAAAGGAATAATTCCCAAACCGGTTTTAATTTAAACCCACTCAATCACGAGATACCATCACAACAACTCCCCGCAACTTCCCGTCTCCCCGCCTTCCCGGCAAACCATCACTTCCCCCTTAAATAAGTATAATTCACCAACCCCCATTTTTGCAAACGATATTGCAAAGAGGTTCTCAATACTCCCAACCCATAAATCACCGAACGTTTGAAGTTAATAGAAGAAGCTTCATCGAAGTATTTGGTAGGGCAGGTTACTTCAGCAATTTCGAAATTATTATAAAAAATTTGCGCCAGCATCTGATTATCAAAAACAAAATCATCTGAGTTGGCTTCAAAATTTATGGCGCGAATTACATCTGCAGAAAATGCGCGATAGCCAGTATGATATTCACTCAACTTTTGTCGCATCAATAAATTTTGCGATAAGGTTAAAAATCGATTAAATACATATTTATAAAAAGGCATACCACCTTTTAATGCTCCTCTTCCCAAAATGCGTGATGCCAACACTACAGGATATAAATCCTGCGCAATAATATTGGCCATGCTGGTGATTAATTTAGGTGTATACTGATAATCAGGGTGCAACATAATTACAATATCACCACCTAATTCAAGGGCTTTATTATAACATGATTTCTGATTGCCGCCGTATCCTTTGTTTTGTTCGTGGGCGATGATATGTTTGATACCAATGCGTTTAGCCACTTCAATGGTGTCATCTTTACTGGCATCGTCAACCAATACTACCTCATCCACTATATCCATAGGTATTTCAGCATAGGTTTGAGGAAGGGTTTTTCCGGCATTATAAGCCGGCAATACGACCACGATTTTTTTATTTAACAGCATGATTGGCGGCAAAAATACGATTTCTAACTATTTCAGCATGAAATTTCACTGGATATTTAATCTCAAAACAGCTGAAACCATTGCAAAATGGGCACTTGTTTGATAAAAGCCTTCACTAGATGTTTAATCGTTTTTAGTGAAATCGAAGTTGTACTGGAAGCCAAACGCTAACCAAAATGGTAAAACTTGCATTTCCGGTGTATCGGTATGAAGGGTTCGAACAATACCCATCTGGTAAATGGCACTCAGTTGGTCGAACTGCAATTTAGTTGTGATTGCAGGCTCAATAAAAAACCCAGTGAGTTCGATGGTATCGCTGCGTAAGCCGGCATGCGTGAATCGGGTCGCGAAATTTAAGGAGAAAAAATCTACTTGAATCCCTATAGAAGGCTGCACAAATGGGCGAGATAGAATGTAGGTGATATCCGTATTTTTTTGAGCATGCACCAGATTTACTTCTCCCAAACCGTAACCACCATACATTTCAAAAATGGTATGTTCAGATAACCACTTGTAATATCCTGCTCCGGCTTCTACAAACATTACAGTATTGCTTGTAGCTAAGTCGTCAGCATACCATGCTTCATGTTGTTTGCCGTTTAACATTACCCCGACATTGTTGCTAACAGCATAAGCCAATTGCCCATTTAATCCCAAATGCCCTACAGAGCCACCAATTTGTAAATCGCCTTGCTGTTTTAACATAGGCGTGTTTACCATATTAGTAGCATAATGCGCTGCGCAGGATTGCAACAAAAGTGTAATAATTACACCTCCAATCAGCAATAACTGCATATGTTTATTCGCATTCACCACGCTAAAATAATTAAATTTATCTGTTTGATGGGTATTAAAAAGTGATTTCAAAAAAACCTATATTTACGAAAAAAACCATGGAAGATACCACACCTGCAATGCCTGAAACAAAAATTGATTCAATGGCAACTCCGGAGTATAAAGCTTTTTTAATTGAAGAAGCAGAATCAAAATTGCGTAATGTAAAAATCATTTTATTTGTTTTAGGTGGTATTCAAATTGCTGTTGGCATATACTATTATTTTGGATTAGGTGATTACATGTTAGTAGCTACGATTATTCAGTTAATAATTGGACTAATGTATCTGGGATTAGGTTTCTTAGTTACTAAAAAACCATTAATCGGTGTCATAGCTGGTCTGGTATTATACGCGTTACTAGTGATTACTAATGCATTAATGGACCCTTCCTCTTTAATAATGGGTTTGTTGTTTAAAGTGTTAATTGTTATTGCGTTTATTAAAGCCATTGGTTATGCGAAAGAAGTAGAAGCTTTGCGCAAAGAAATGAGGTCACTATACGGCAATCAGGAAGAGTTGCCTATCGATTTAATTAGTTAAATAACTTCACTACCTGATTTTTTATTTACAAAATAACGATGCGTTAATACTAACATAGCACCGTTATATAAAAATAAATAAATCGGGAATAAGGCATACAATAATGAATGTCCTATACAAATTATTAATGAAAAAGTAAAGGCAATAAATCCCAATAACCAGGCATTACTTTTTTGTGATAACGGATTTTTATACGCATGTTTTAATGTTGGAATACCTACAATAAAATCGGCGAGAATCGCAAATACGGTAGTTATCCATGCGTCTTTGGAAATAAAATAAATGCCTAAACAAATTAATCCCAAAAACAAATAACTAAAATCGGATTTCACCAGTAAATAATGTTTCCGTATTAAAGCTGAAAATACAATACACAAACATCCAAATGCGCTAAAAAACAAACCGGTTTGACTCCACTCCCAGCCCATCTCCAAAACCTGTGCAATTAAACCGGTGCCCATTAATAATGCCCAGCCAACCCAACTCAACAGACTAGGCTTGAGTTTTTTTCGCAATACGTCTGCAACCAACGTAATTTGCGCAGCAACAATGAATGCGCCGGCTAACAGGCTGATTACCTTTTCGGTGGTTTCGGTTAAAAAATTGAGCATGCGGGGTTAAAGGTAGTTAATGTGCTGATGTGGTGATGTGCTGATTAATGTGAAAATGTACCGATGTACCAATGTACCGAAGTACCAATGTACCAATGTACCGATGTACCAATGTACCCATGTGCCGATGTGCCAATGTACCGATTTACCGATGTACCAATGCGAACCGTCCGCCACGGCGGAAACAGCCAATGATTGCGTGGAATTGATTTCGGCGTGTAGCCGTCGACCCACGTGTCGACTATGGTTGCGGAATATGTTATAGGTTGATATACAAATTCTCGAAACGTCCGCCGCGGTAGAAACAGCCTGTGAACGTGTGGATTGAATTCGAAATTAATATGGGGCAATTGCAAAAACTACCCCTGCAACCGAAAAAATCAATTCGTTACCTTTACAGCCCTATGCACATTTTACTCCTCTCCAAAAAGAACCCATATCCCGAGCGGGACGGGGAGGCTATAGCCATTATGCAGCTTGCAAAAGGCCTCGCTCAAAATGGATGCAAAGTGAGCATTTTATACATGAATACCCAAAAACACCATTTTCCGGTGTCTGAAATTCCAAGCGAGCTGACTCAACTCATTAATTTTTATGCGGTAACCGTAAATAATGCTATTACACCAATAGGTGTTTTACAAAATTTATTTGTCAGCACTCCTTATCATGTGCAGCGATTTTTTAGTAGTCCTTATTTATCCGCTTTACGTCAATTAATTTCCAACAACCACTTTGATATTATTCAGGCAGAAGGGCTTTATTTAACACAATATTTTAATTTAATTCCCAAATCAGCCAATACTCGATTTGTGTATAGAAGTCATAATATTGAATCGGAAATTTGGGGGAACATTGCAGCAAATACGTCGAACATTTTTAAAAGATGGTATTTGCAAATTCAAACAAAAAAATTAGCACACTATGAAAAAACTATTCCACAAAATATAGATGCCATAGTGCCGATTTCAATTGCCGATTTTAGTTTTTATCAGCAAATTACCACAACAATTCCTCTACATCACACCCCAACAGGAATTGAATTAGACCAGTCGCCGATTGTTTCAGCAGTTGATTTTCACTCACTTTATTTTTTAGGTGGTTTGGACTGGTTGCCAAACATTGAAGGTTTGGAATGGTTTATTCATGAAATTTTTCCGAAAATAATAAAAATATTACCTCCCACCACATTACATATTGCGGGTCGCAATGGTGATGAGCGCTGGAAACAATTACATCACCCACAAATTAAATATCATGGTGAAGTAGAAAATGCACAAAAATTTGCGGCGGATAAATATATTTGTATTGTACCCCTTTTATCGGGCTCAGGCATGAAAATCAAAATTATTGAAGCCATGCATTTAGGCAAAGCGGTTGTCACCACACCAAAAGGTGCCAAAGGTATGCCCACAGGCACTGAATTGCATTTTTATACTGCAGCAGATGCACAACAATTTGCCGATACAGTAATTGAATTATTACAATCGCAGGACAAGGTTTTGCAAAAAACAAAACTTGCACAACAATTTGTAGATGACACATTAAGTCATTTAACCATTACGCAGTCATTAATTCACTTTTATCAAAAAATAAGCGCATGATCTGGACGATTATTTTTTGGATTTGTGTTTTTTGTCTGGTGCATAGTTATGTAATATATCCATTTATTCTGCGCATTTTTGGTGGCGATTTAGATGCACCTACTCCATTACCTCATCCGGCACCTCAACCAATGGTAAGTGTATTAATGGCCGTATATAATGAGGAAAAAGTCCTGGAGCAAAAAATCCGCTCTGTATTTAATACGGCCTATCCGGCAGGTCAACTGGAAATGCTGATTGGTTCAGATGGATCAACGGATAACACGGATATTATTATTGAAAAATTAATTAAAGAAGGTTATCGCATTCACTTTACCCGTTTTGGTGGTCGCAATGGAAAAACACAAATTATTAATGCTTTAGCTCCGCAAGCAAATGGTAAAATATTTATTCCCACCGATGCCAATATTATTTTCGACCCACTTACCATTCCAAAACTGGTGGCGCATTTTACGGATGAAAAAATTGGATTGGTGGCTGCGAATATTATCAATACCGGATTAAGAAAAGATGGCATTTCTTATCAGGAACACACTTATATTAAACGTGAAAATTTAATAAAACACTATGAAGGTTTATTGTGGGGAACTATGATGGGCGCCTTTGGTGCTTGTTATGCAATCAGAGCTAATTTATTTCCTGTTATACCGCGTAATTTTTTCATGGAAGATTTTTATATCACTTTAAAAGTAATTCAAGGTGGTAAAAAAGCCATTGCCGAACCGGATGCTATTGCTATTGAAGATGTAAGTAATGAAATTACAGAAGAGTTTAAACGCAAAATCAGAATCTCTGCAGGTAATTTCCAAAATCTCGGTGTATTTTGGCCTATGTTGTTAAAATTTTATACCGGAGCGGGATTTAGTTTTTTATCGCATAAAGTATTACGTTGGTTAGGCCCTTTGTTTTTGATTGGCGCATTTATTTCGAGTATAATTTTATTTAATACTAATACATTTTATCAATTAGCATTTTATTTGCAATTGGCTGGTTTACTAACCCCTTTATTTGACAAATTACTAAGTGCTGTCAATTTGCATATTTATTTTTTACGCTTATTGGCGTATTTCTACACCATGAACTTAGCTTTATTACTCGGGTTTATAAAGTATGCAAAAGGCATCAAGTCGAGCACGTGGCGACCAACTGAGCGTAATGTTTGAAAACTGTTCCTCAAGCTTATGTGGAGGATACAATAGTTAAGAATGGTCAAATTTTAGGCGGAAAAGTAATATTCCTTTAAAATGGCCGTTATCAACAAAAGCCTTTTATGAAAATAGTATGCCTGTTTCTCTCAGGGTTAATGCTAACAACCCTTCAAGCACAAAACGATAACACGAATTATCAGCATGCACTGAAAGTGTATAATCAGACGAGTTTTAGCAGTTACTCTCTGACAACCATAGTTCAGGATAGTATTACTAATGTAATTCCCGGTGTGCAAACGTTACAACTTTTACATCCAACCATTGCGTTTGAATGGAAAAATAAGGGTAATAAATTCCATGAAATTGAACTTACAGAATTGCGCTTTCAAACACAAGGAAGTGATAAAGAGGTGATACAAACCAGTGGAACCTCTACTATAAAAGAAGTTATTGATGGTGAGGTTACTCAAATTATCACCATAAGTGCACGTTACGAATATATTTTGGGCGCCAATCAAACAAAAACAAAAAAGCTAGTGCCATATATCGGATTTGGTATTCAGCCTTTTTTCGAACAAACAAAATATAGTCCGGTAATTGCAACAGATTTTCCAACTGTGTCTACCTACACCGGTTTTCGCACATACATAACTCCACGTTTACATTATTTCTTCAGTGAAAAAATATATCTGGATCTAAATATTCCTTTTTGCGTAACTGATTTGTATATGAGTAATGAAGTTATCGAAAATCCAAATATTCCGGATGACCAGCGCAACAATGGCTCCAACAATTTTCGTTTGTGGCCGACCATGTATAGCGGTCGTGTAGGGATTGGAGTGGTGATTTAAAAGTAACAAAGGTATATTTCCATTGTAGTCGTTCAAAGTATTTTTGAAAAAATACAATGGAAATATCGATGTGTTATTTTATTACTTCAAAATTACATCTATACAAATTTGCATTTTGGTAACCAAAGATGGTATACATACCTGCAGACCAATCTGATACATTTATGGTTAAAGAATTGGTATTATTTTTTTCCTTGGTAACAATATTTCCCAACATATCACATATGGTAATTTCACTTATATTTTCTGGCAATTGAATAGTTATATTGTTATTTGCAGGGTTAGGAAAAACATTTAGTATTTCAGTTGTAGGGATATTCAATACAGGAATAGTCAATTCTTCAGGGACTATTTTATACAAACCCCAAACTGATTCTGCGGTACTGTCAATACCGCCAAAATAAATATCGCCATCTAAAAATGCGGTACTTCTAAATGGCATAGCACCTGAAAATACTTTTGTTCCTAAATCAGTCCCGTTTGTTTGCACCAAACGTACCGACATTTCGAAGTCAGAAATTTTAGTTAATGCATGGTAAAAAAAGTAATTACTCCCCGGTTCAGCATTGTAATTATAAGTTTCAGGAATACTACCCACGCTTTCAAATCCATGCACCATAGTAGTTCCTGCGGCAGTGCCATCACTTTTACCTAAACCATATTCAGTGAAGTCGACAGTAAAACCGGAAAAATAAAGCAGGTCGTTAAAACTATAAAATGCGTGACCGATGTTGGATACATAAACTGTGCTGGTATTAACTATTTCTGTGCCTATTTCAGTACCATCCGATTTCCATAAAGTAGAATGATCAAAAATGCCATCTAATGCATAACAAAACAAAGTGCCGTTGACATCACATAAATTAGCGATATCATATAAATCATTATTTAGTAAAATTGTTCCTGCAGAAGTGCCATCTGTTCTGTGCAATTTTTTCAACACAGGCAATGTTGCATCCACACGGGCAACAAAATATAAATAGTCGCCACTCACTGTAAATAAAGGGTCAATACTACTAGCAAAGCCGTTATTCATTGAACCATTTATTCCGGAAACAATATCTTTTACCACATTTGTCCCAGCTGCTGTTCCATCGCTCGAAAAAATTTCGTAGCCATCAACATCATCCCTTGCAGCAAAATAAAGTTTCCCGTCAAATGCGATTAAATGCTCCGGATTTGAACCATAAATATTATCAGCAGAAATATCAATAACCATTTGTGTACCAGCTTCAGTGCCATCTGTTTCCCAAAGTTCAAAACCATGTACACCGTCGTTTGCGGCAAAATATAATTTATCATTCAGTTCGGTGAAATACGGAAAATTAAATTCAGGTGTGAGATAACCGTTTGCACCCGGATAAATATCTTTTAACATGACCGTTCCATCAGCAGTGCCATCCGATTTCCATATTTCTAATCCATGCGGTCCGTCTGTGGCAATAAAATATAATTCATCGTTAAAAACAACAAAATCACGGTCAGTATAACTTTCTCCAAACTCTCCATTAGATAAAATACTTCCATCGTTATTACCATTAATATCCTTTACTAAATATGTGCCTGCTGTAGTGCCATCAGAACGCCACAATTCATAATTTGCAGGTGTTGTTTTATCTGCGGCAAAAAACAACAAAACCCCATTCACATTGACAATAAAGTCAAAAGGATACATGGCGTCACTTACCTGAGTTACTTGCGCATAAGTTGTATAACTAGTTAAGAGCGAAAGGATTATACATAGTTTTTTCATAAATGGATAATTTGAGTTATGCTGAAAAACACCTTATTGTATTTAAAAATACACAATTTGATGGTAAATATGAAAATTATGCTGAGGGCTATTTCATTTGATTCGTTTTACTTTACAGCTTTTGAAGATTGTAACAAAAAAAATCATCAACACTATGCTAAAATTGAACATAGCGTTGATGATTTGGATATTATTAATAGAAAACTACTAATTATTACTTAGGAAGAACAACTTACCAATTATATGTATATCCTAAACTGGCATAAAAAGGAATTAATGGTGAAGAATTTAGTTCTTCTGTTTTCACTAAACCGGCTTGCAATACAATTCCATTATTGCCAAAATTACCGCTTGCTTTTCCACCAAATTTAATATTACCACCGCTTTCTGGTTCATACCAACCGTCAACTACTTCCGGGTAGTTATTTTTGTAATCATCAGTATGTTTAAAATTAGAAACTATTGCTTTATCATAACTGATAGTTGCTCCTAAATACCAGTGTTTACGGTAATATCCGATACTTAAAGTTGCTTCAGAACCAAAATTAAAAATGCGCACAAAATCAGACGTGTAACTTCTTGTGATACCCATCAAGCCTGCATCGACATACACATCGCCAATTTGTGTCAGGCGCAAAACAGCGCCTGTTTTTATTTTATAATCGTCCAATAAATTTTCACCGGAAGGAATTGAAAAATCGCCATGAAGTGCCAGTGGGAATATCGTATTAAACACATAATTATATCCCACTCCGTATGTAATGCCATAATCTAATGATAGAGTAGCCTCAACCGATTGATTTAAACTATCGTTCATTAATGCCCAATTTATGTTTTGAGACTTAGCCAATTTTGATGCAACGAGCAAACAAACTATTATCAATACTTTTTTCATATATACAATTTATAATCCGTTTAAATATTCAATGATTTTTGGTTTAGCAATTAACCAACCGGCTTGTTTAGTTAACATATCATGTCCAACTCCCGGCACTTTAAATAATTCCACTTCATTAAAGGGAGATGATATTTTCTGCGCCCAATCATCAGGGTATGCTTCATTTAATTCGCTATAAATAAATAAAACAGGAACATGAAAATTTTCTATTCCATCAGATAAATCCGGCTTGCCTACATCGGCTAATTCGAACGCAATTTTATTGGCAATTGCACCAGAGCGCCAGAATCCTTCAGGTAATCCGGAATCTTCACCTGTTATTTCATTATTCGCACCCAGGATACCGAATTTATAATCCAACATGATATGATCGTCGGGTTCGGCGACTAAAAATTGATCCATATAAGTGGCATCATTCATTAATTCTCCCCACATGCTAAAGGCGCGTGAGTTGGAGATGTAGGTGACAATATCTTCCCAAACTAAACCACCTGGTTCACATACTACCAAACCCTCCACCAAGTCAGGATAATGAGCTGCAAACGCTGTTCCCAACATCCCGCCCCATGAATGTCCGAGGATATATACTTTTTGTTCTGGACTGGTTCTGTAATGTGCTATGATGCCTAAAATGTCATCATAAAATAGCTGCATCGCCTCAAATACATCATCTCCATAGGCTTCTTCAGGCAAGCGTTGAGATAAACCAGTTCCGCGCTGGTCAAAAAAAACTACGCGGTAACCTTCCTCTGCAAGTTCTTTACAATTTAATAAATACCGATAATCGGCGCCGGGACCTCCATGTAAACAAATTAATAAAGTGCCGTCTTCAGGACCATAAGCTTCGGTATGCAATTGAACTCCGTTTACGAATGCGGAAGGCAAATCCGGATCCTCATCTACGGTTTTAGGAACTAAATTTCCGGACATATCTAATAAATGGTCAGTCTCACATGACCCAAAAAACATTAGGCTGATTAATCCAGCCAACACCAATTTTGTCTGCATAAATTTTGATTTTTAATACTGCAAAATTGGAGGGTATTATACCACTAAAGGTCTCAACGGGTAAGATGGAACATCAAAAACTTAAATTACAACTTATTGATTTAGTGACAGTTAGACAAAATAAAACGATGAGACGTCTCAATTCTGCAATTTATTATGCATTTGCATGTAATCGGAAGGTGTAAGTCCCGTAAATTTTTTGAAGTTGCGATAAAACGAAGCCTTGGAATTAAATCCACAATCGAAGGCAATTGCCAAAATGGTAAACTGTTGTTTTTGGGGGAGATTGATTTGTTCGGTAAACTCTTTAACGCGTAACTCATTGATGTAATCGTAAAAAGTTTTTCCCATTACAGAATTTATTACCTGCGATAAATGATTAGGATGCACCTTTATCATATCCGCCAAATCGTCGAGGGTGAGGTCGGGGTTGGTATAAATTTTATTATTACCTATCAGTTCGTTCAAACCCAGTTGTATTTTTTCAATCGCAGATTTTGACAAAAAGGAGCCAACATATTTAGTATCGGCCGATAATTGTTCATCCACAGTTTCTACTCCGGAAAAATTGTTTAAATCAGCCAAAAGCATTTCGAAATCGGGTTTGCCGGCAAATGCATGCGGTTTATGCTGACTAAACACCTGAACATTTTTGATACCGAAATAGCCTAACCATACGATAAAAATTACCGCGGCACCAAAAATCACTTCATCATATTGAACGAAGAGGATAATTATCCATAAAACTGCTAACCAGATAATGAGATATAACAACCAATTATAATTTACTTTTTCGGTATTGGAAAATTGGTTGAGCATATTCCGCTTATAGCGCAATATGGTAATAAACGAAATGACAACATAAACAAATCCGGAAATATAAACAGCTATAATATTAATCAGCGATTCAGTTAAATACGGTGCACCTTCATTTTCTATCACTTTAACTTTTTCATCAAACGACAATAGAAAAAAAGGCGTGAACATAATATATGCTAGTAAAATTGGTAGAAAATGGAAAGCTTGCTGCCATTTTAATTTTTGTTTGCTGGTAAGCGCCTTTGTATATAAAAATAAAAAGGGGCCCTGAAACAAAGGTAACGGCATTGAAATTGGTAAAATTACCGGATACTGAAGATGGAGGTTTTGAATAAATAAAAAATAAGCAGTTAAGTGAATACCTCCTGCAGACAGCCAGCCCATTAAAATCCAATCTGCCTGGGTTTTCTGACGCTTAGTCAATAAAATAACGACTAAAAAAAACGCAATTACTACACCTATTAAATAAAACATACCTGATTTGATACAGGTGTAAAGGTAATAGAATTATTATGCTAAATCCAATACCTTTACAGTTAGGGAAAACTTACTGCTTTTTATTCATTTCCGCTTTTACCAATTGATACACCCATTGGTTATAATTATCCGCTGATACTCCGGTTAATTGTTGCAGAGCAGCATAATAGTTATCATTTCCTTTTTGGTATTTACCGGTATTGAGCAATTTCCAAACGGCATCAAAACCATATTCTTTTTCAAGGTGCTGCACAATAAGTGCATTTACCACGTAGTCTACATATAAATGTTTTTCATCTGACTCGCCAAAGTCATAAGGATTTTCTTTGTAATACTGCCAGTCTGTTTGTTCAGCAATAGCAATTCTTTTGGTGAACTGCTTAAAAATTGTATCCCAACTATACCCCCAACTTCCGCCGTATAAATAAGCACAAGCTTCATCAACAGGTTTATTTACGGTGCTTCTTGGCACTACCAAACTCAACCTGTCGTGCCAAAGGTCGTGTTTATCAAAATCGTTGAAATTACTGCTGTGTTCACCTGTTACAATTAATTTTTTATTGCCTACTAATGAACCTAAAGTATTTAACTCAATACTTGCGTAATCAGCTTTTTGCAAAACCCCAATCAATTGCAATACTTCCACAAAATTTTCACAACAATAAAATTCGGTCAGCTTACCTGTAGATTTTAATTTAGCATCAATTTCGGTAGAAAACGTTGCATATTCTTCTACTTTTTTTGTTTGAATATCGCGTTTATAAAAGACTGTCGTATTTTGATGGATGAATTTATTCCAGTGCTGTGTATGATATTTTAGTGGTGAAGAGAATAAAAAACTATTTTCATTGGCATGCGCAATTATTTCGAAAATGGCCCTCAGTTGTGTTGGCAATGAATCACCTCCCATATAGGCAACTTGTATTAAATATTGATTATTATCCAGTGCAATACAATTCGTAATAACTGGCTGATAGCAATTAATTTGTCCAGTTTTGGGATTTTTTGTGATGCCTAAAATTTCATCCAATAAAATATATGTTTCAATTTGTTGTGTTGGTAGCACATAAATATTTTGTTCGTTTGGCAAATCGGCTGCAGCTAAAAATGCAGATAAATCGCGAGTTAATGCGGCATCCATAGCCGAATCTGCGGTGAGTATAACACCTTGAGCAGTTGGTAATTTAAGCGATTGGGCTTGTAATTGAATGGCAATAATAATAGTAAACAGCGATGTAAATAAACGCATGTGAGTTGGTTAGTAGTGACAAAAAAATATCAGGCAACTAATTATTACATAGTTGCAAAATCAAATCAATGGCGCAAATAATATGCCATTAATTGTTAAAATATATTATTCGTACTTTATTGTTTGATGACAATACCTGAGACAGTATTTAAACTTGGCACTATGAAATTATAAATTCCGGAAGGCAGGTTCAACAAATCAATAGGTTGATTTTTATTCGTGATATCACCAGTAATTAATATTTCTCCAATGATATTTATAATGTAATATTTTTCCCCAATTAAATCATCGTTAAGCTCAACTACACAAGTTGATTTTGTCGGGTTTGGGAAAACAGTAATTTGATTAGCATGATTAATTGGTGTTACAATATTAATGGAATTAAATTGATTAATAATTTTCCATGCATTATTTGTTGCTATACCACACATGTACCAAAGTGCATTGTCGAATACGGTGGTGGATTGTGCATGTCTTGTTCCTAATGGCCAATTTCCGGTAGTACTTTTTAATTCTCTCCATTCAATGCCATCCGGCGAATACCACACATCATTTAATTCAGTGCCCGCAGTTATTCCACCCATAATCCAAATATGATTATCGAACCAGGCAACGGTATGCCAATACCTGCCCATCCATGGGGGTGAATCATTTATTAAATTCCAAGTAATGCCATCTGCTGTATTCCATACTTCACTATATGGTCGACGCTCACCTTCATTTGCTCCACTCAGCATCCACATGTTACCGGATTCATCAACACAATTATTTATTTGCATACCTCTTCCTTCCCATGGTGCATCAGGTAAATTATCCCAGGTAACACCATCAGCACTTTGCCAAACATCATTTAATCCATCGCCACTGCATTGCTCCCCACCAAATAATGTCAATTGATTATTCAAAATTGCAGCGTTGACCATGTTACGTTTTTTATAACCGGGAATGGTATCTACTAATTGTACCCAATTTATGCCATCTGCCGACTGCCATACATCAGTTAAACAGCCGGATTGAGGATCGCCACCAATTACATAGATATAATTTTCATCACTTAACCAGGCAGCGCAATGTCGTGGTGGCCAAGGTGCCAAAGTTTCAAAATTCCAGGTAACGCCATCTATTGAGCTCCATACTTCATTGTGCGTATAATTTGGTTCGTGAAATGGAGGATCCCATCCACCTAATAACCACATTTTATTTTTAAATGATACCAATCCTGCTCCATCTTTTGCGGGGAATGGCAAACTATCATTTACTGAAATCCAATCGTAAGGGCTTACAATAAATTGTCCTGTTAATTGAAAAATACTGGTATCAGTATAATCTGCAACACGCACTTCAACAGCAGTACCCGGCTCAAAACTCATATCGATATAAGAATAATTTTCCCAACTTAAATTAGAGTGTATACTATTTATCCAATCGCCATTATTAATACGATACTGCACCAAAATTGAATCGCTGATTTGTGCGGTATCAAATTCCCAATACACTAACACGTTAGAACCAAATACATA
>DAORKJ010000045.1:0-5609 GCA_035439505.1 Chitinophagales bacterium | reverse complement strand
TTTGAATCAACACCACTTCCATTCCAGTAAACGAAAGTCTGATACCAAACTTGTTGGTAATATTCCAAGTAATATTGGTTGTGACTATTTAACTGCATTTCAAAATTATGAGTAGTATCATCAGGTGTTTGTTTGGAAGAAAATAAGTTCATAATTTTTGCAGAATTTGTTTTATACCAAAAACTAATTGCAAAATCGCCTGATACTGGTGCCATTTCGGGAATCGGTAGCACAAGTGAATCATTTATACCATCGAAAGCAAATGCTGCATTCGATTGATTAAATCTATCTGTGGTAAATATCCCGGATGCGGATAAAATATCGTAGTGATTTTCAGAACCATCTAACAAGTTATTGGAAAAAGTATAATGTGCTAAAAGGCTGTCGCTCAAGGATTGAGCATGCAATTGCAAGAAAAAACTAATTACCGAAAAAATGGTTATAATCGTTTTTCTCATCATCTTTTTAATTTTCTAAAGCTATATCTTCCAACTGAAGTTTGTTGTTAAAATAAATGGCAATTACATCATCGGTAAGTTCATATCCGATGGTAAAATCCATGCTTACCAAACCGATGGTATCTTCTGGGTAAAATCCAATTCTGCGCAATTTTAATTGACTCATCATTTTTAATTCCTTATTGAGTCCTTCCGGTGCAGCTTCAAACAATGTTGCTAATTCCTCGGGATTTAATCCACTCATATGTCTATTGATATATTGTTTAACAGAACCATTGGTTTGATAACTTTTGGTCAATTCGGCATAGGCTGTTTCTATGAGCTTATTTAAACCATTTAATGCGACAATGGTTGGCTCTAAATCGTTTGCTTCAATGGCGATGTCTTCAAAATTTAAGTCTATGGCAATTGATTTACCAAGGTAGTTATAATCAGCTTCGTAATAATCGCTAAGGTTGTCGAGTTCGATATCACCAAAATGTGGAACGGTTGCCATGTGTTGTAAGTTTGTAACAAAGGTAAACCTTTAAGTTGGTTTGATTAAAACGCTGAGCTATAGTTCCTGCAAGTTTGTTTTAAGGTTATAGGTACGCCAATGAGTGGATAATCAACCAAGTTATTACAATGTCCCAACCTCGTAAATTTTGTTAAAAAATTCCCAAAATCTACATTTAAAATAGTGATTTCCGCAAAATTTGTAATTTTAAATCATCACTTAAATAAACCTTACAATGAAATCTCTCTTTACCCTAATTCTCATTATCACAAGCCTATCGCTCCAAGCTCAAATGCCCAACACACTTAGTCCGCAGCAGAAAGTTTATGGCTTGTCCAAGTTTTGGCAGGAAGTGAATTACAATTTTGTATTCTATAACAGGGTTGACAAAAAGGAATGGGACAGTTTGTATCAGGTTATGATTATGGAAGTGCAAGCCACCCCAAACGATTATGAATATTATAAAAAACTGGAACAATTTTGTGCTTATCTAAAAGATGGACATACTAATGTATATTACCCTCAGGCGGTATCCGAAAAAATGATGACTACCATGTTTGGAAATTACCGATTGTTTTTAACCAATTTCGATGGTAAAGCAATTATAACTAGAGTTAATCAAAGTAAAAAAGATGAAATTCCGGCAGGCAGTGAAATAATTACAGTGAACGGAATGCCTACTGCAGATTATATTACGCAATATGTTCGTCCTTTTATTGCTTCATCAACAGATTACGTGCGTGAAAATCAATGTGTTTATCAATTATTAAAAGGGTTTGAAGGGCAGGAATTTACTATTACCATCAAAAAACCTGATGGAACTACACAGCAATTAACGCTTACGCATGCGCGGACTGATGAAAAGGAAATTTATCCTCCTTTTGAGGATTTTAACCTACTCAGTTACAAACCATTGGAAAATGATATTGCCTATTTACAACTCAATTCATTTGAAAACGAATCGTTAGATAGTATGTTTCAAGCCGTATTACCTGAAGTATATAAGGCAAAAGCAGTAATTATAGATTTAAGAAATAATGGTGGTGGCAGCACCTATATCGGATTAAATGTATTAAAATATTTTGTAGATGACACTTTAATGTATGGCTCCAGAAGTGAGAGCAGAATGCATATTCCAACTTACAAAGCATGGGGAGCTTTTCTTACACCGGCTGATACTTTACAAGATAACCCTGATTGGGGAATGTCCAAAGAAGAGATGACAAAAAGCTATTTAATAGCTAATGATAATTATTATTATCAATTTGACTATTATCCGGATACCATTCAATTGACAGCA
This sequence comes from Chitinophagales bacterium, assembly GCA_035439505.1. GTDB lineage: Bacteria > Bacteroidota > Bacteroidia > Chitinophagales > BACL12 > UBA7236. The sequence goes on along the minus strand of DAORKJ010000045.1, from coordinate 3,355 downwards.
AAACGAATGCAGGTGCCAACGGTTATACTTACAAGTAATAATACGGCATCAGCTGCAGAAGATTTTTTAATTTATGCTGATGGCTATAAACATATTACAAAAATTGGTTCTCCAACTTATGGCAGCACCGGACAACCTTATTTATTTGATTTACCTGGAGGTGGTCGTGCGCGTATTTGCACCAAAAACGATACCTATCCTGATGGCAGACAATTTATCGGTTACGGTATAGTTCCGGACATAGCAATTAAACAATCACTACAGGACTATTTAAATAATAACGATGTAGTATTACAAAAAGCCATAGAAGTACTCAACACTCAACTAAAATCAAAATAACTCCCCGTAACTTCCCGTCTTCCCGCCTTCCCGGCCAAAAAAAATCACAACCTCACAAACGACAAAGTATCCATAATTTCTGCTCCATTCATAATTCTCACATAATAAAGTGCAGAGCTTAGCGACGCCACATCAATTGTAGTTGTTTTAGCATCTTGTGCTATATTACCTGATGATAATAATCTGCCTTGCAAATCAAAAATTTGAAATGTTGCATTTTCAGCCAGTGTGCTGTTATTGTGTGCAATAGTAATTAACCCAGAACTTGGTGAAGGATATAATGTAAAATCAATAGTTTCTCCATCTGGTGGTGGTGGAATTAATTTAAACACAGCAGTAAATGTGGTGGAGTCTAAGTCTACATTAGTTTCTAAAACAGGATTCAAAGTATCTGTAATAAATGGATTTGGCAACCAGTTAACAAATACATATTCCGAATCAGCAACTGCAGTTAACTGAATGGGCACGCCATCAAAATATATACCTGACCAAGGATAAATGGTTGGATGAATGGTATTTAACAAAATACTTCCACTTGAGTCCGGTTGAATAGCGAGGTTTACTGTTACTTCTTTCTCCAAGTCAAATTCATTTACTAAATCACCTCGAACCTGTTCATTTCGGCAAGCTAATTGTTGTTGAAAAACTTCATGATTATTTTCAAAATCTTCCATTTGACCTTCCACATTAAAAGGATCGCCCCAACGTGCATATTCATTTGGCATTTCAAGCACCATTTTATCATAAAAGGCTTGCGATGCCGCTACCAACGTATCTGCTAAATAACTGGTATTCATTAAATCCGCATAACGATTTATAAAACTATTGAGATAAGTTTCATTTTGAATACTTTGCAACCAGATATTAATAAATGGATTGTCTGTACTTTGATCTTTCATATAACGAATATGGTTAAATGGACATGTTGTCCAACCATTTGGATTAAGCGATAATTCCAAATCAATTAGCGCAAAACGCCATCTGAAATTGGTTGTATTGGAGCGATATATTTTAATGTTATTACCGGGCCAATCGGTATTTCCCATCCAGGATTCACCAATAATATAATCTGTATAATGTGCCAAATCGAAATATTTGTCTGCAAGTGATACATAATTCGTATCAACGGGATCCAAAGCATTAAATAATTCGTAATCACTATAAAAATTATTTACATCTCCTTCCAGTGCACGCAAAATCAAATTGTAAAAATAACTGAGCGATAAAATTTCAATAGAATCTTTATCCACATCCTCACGAACATCAAAATATTCTGTATTAAATTTTTCACGCAATTCGTATAAGCCAAAATATTCGCCATTTATATATACGCTTACAGGTTCCATAGCTGAATAATAATTATTGGTTCCTTTACTCATCATACTTACCTGACAAGCATCTTTATGTGGAAATGTTAGCCATTGATTACTGCCGTTACGCAGGTAAACATCACTGTATTTATTTCGGAACGGAATATTAGGTATGAGTTGTTCATTAATTGTTGTTTCACCTAATGCAGCATGATCAAATGATAAACGGAAGGAATGTTGAGGATATGCTCTGCTTCCACCTGCTCCACCATCCATGCGAATAGCAGTGCGTGTTTCAAACAATGTTGGATGTCCGGTTTCTTTAGTCAGATAGGTAACATGCGCAGCTCTTACCCAATCGGAATTATAATTATCGAATATCCCATCCGCGCCATATAAATTGTTATTGTCAGTCGTTAATAATAAAATTGGCGTGCTATGATCAATGTTAAATAAATAGGTGCCATACGTATCAAAGCTGGGCAAATAATTATCATCTACAGTCGGAAATATTTTCGCCCTGATTACAGTTGAATTATTAATCGCAATTGGTGTTCCTGTGTAGGTAACAGAAGTAATAGTTGGTTCGCTGCCATCTAAAGTATATACCAATTTGGTTTCAATAATGCCAGCATTAGGATTGGTAATTTCAAGGTCGAAACTGCTGTTTACTATACCCGTTGCCACTGATAATACCGGAGGCAATAATTCATCTGTAAAAACATTAGCAGTATTATTTGTTGCTCCGGGTGTTGGCGACAACCATTCAATAATATCAGAATTATCCGGTGAACGTCCAATGGCAACATCGGCTCTGGGAGATAAAATTTCCAGCGAACTAGCTATTGCATCACTTTCATCAAATAAATAAACTGTTTCACCTTCGGCATCAATTTTAAAATTGGTATGGTTGCGGAAACCACTTACCGGTGACAATACTTCAGTTAATTCATCTTGAGCTGTAGCAAAAATTGATATATCAATGTAAGTATACACGATTTCATTAGTTGAAACTACCTCAAAACCAATGGAGTTGATTGGCCCTGCGCTTACCCCGGCAGCAAGTAATTCATCAGCACGAATTAATATCTGATGTCTCGCACTCCAATACCAGTTGCCATAAGGTGCAGGATAATCGGTATTACCATTTTCTATAGTTCCTTCATCAATCGTAATTCCATTTATTTGCATGTTGGGGCGCTGATAATACATAGCGCCAATTGTTGCAGAACATGATGCATCACTGCCATCGTTAAAAGCACCAACTGTTGAAACATAATCAGTAGCGGTTTGTTTGAAAATGGCATTTTCTGTATAACCTACATTACTATATGAACAAATATTGATTATCAGGTTGCTACTTCCATCCCATTCAAAGTCGGATGTAAAATGATGAGTATTCCATCCTGCAAATGGTGAATAGTCTAAATCATTTACCGCATTAAAAAAAGGCGCTGTTGCATATCGGTTTTTTTCACTGCAAAATATTTGTAGGTAATTGTTGGGTTGAATTACTATACCGGTTAATGGCCATAAATCAGGCTCAGAAGATTTATCACTTAAATGGTAACCGGACAAGTCAACAGCACTGCCACCGGCATTATATAATTCTATCCAATCCTCATTATCACCTTCTTCGTCAACACCATATATATAATTTTTATTAGAACCTTCATTAATGACCACCTGGGCTTCAAGGTTACAAA
>DAORKJ010000044.1:0-28621 GCA_035439505.1 Chitinophagales bacterium | reverse complement strand
GTTTTTTCTGCGATAGTGTTGGCAGGAGGGGTTTCGGTAGTATTGTCGGTAACCTCAGGCTGAGTAGTAGTGGTTTGTACTAAAGTATCCGTATTCTCTGGTACTTCAGGGCTGGTGGTTTTTTTGTTCCCGCAAGCCGTTAAAAGCATAATGGTAGTCGCTAAAGCGATAATTTGAGTGGTTGATGATTTGTACATATATATAAATATGGTGTAAAGGTAGACAATCCATTCTTCTACTCGCGTTATTTTGGGTACATCACAACTAAAATCGTCCCCATCCTGGAGGAGGTTAGAGAATTTAATCTTACCCTACAAAGCCCTGTTTTCATAGCATTTTGGTAAGATTTGCACATTTAGTACACATTTTTTTAAGCCTTGGTTTGGATTGTTCGGTACTTTGCTTACCTTTGCAGTCCATTTTTAAGGCCGCGTGTCGAAATTAAGGGGGTAAACACCGATAGCGTTTACAATATTGGCTCGACTGCACTACTTCGCAAGATTTGTGCACACCGATTTGTTAATTACCTCCCTAACTTCTATCTTTGCAGCCCCAAAAGAAAAGTTGAAGTTTAACAAATGCCTACAATACAACAATTAGTTCGCAATGGAAGAGTAGCTATTAAAGCTGCCAGCAAGAGCCGTGCACTAGATGCATGTCCTCAAAAACGTGGTGTATGCACCAGGGTTTATACAACAACTCCAAAGAAGCCAAACTCTGCATTACGCAAGGTGGCTAAAGTGCGTTTAACCAATCAAACAGAAATTATCGCCTACATTCCGGGTGAAGGTCACAACTTGCAAGAGCACTCAATCGTATTGATTCGCGGCGGCAGGGTAAAAGATCTTCCGGGTGTTCGTTACCACATTGTTCGTGGTGCACTCGATACTGCCGGTGTAAACAACCGTAAAAAAAGTCGTTCTAAATACGGAACTAAACGTCCTAAAGCAGGTGCTGCAGCAGCTCCGGCAAAGAAAAAATAATTTGAAAAAAGGTAGCAATTATAACCAATGAGAAAGCTAAAACCTAAAAAAAGATATTTACCGTTAGACCCTAAGTTTAATGATGCACTGGTTACCCGTTTCGTAAACATGATGATGTACGAAGGTAAAAAGAGCATCACTTTTGGCATTTTTTACGATGCTATTGATTTAGTAGAAAAACAAACCGGTGAAAATGGTTACGAAGTTTGGAAAAAAGCATTGAGCAACGTAACTCCTGGTGTTGAGGTAAAAAGCCGCCGTATTGGTGGTGCTAACTTCCAGATTCCTACAGAGATTCGCCCTGACCGTAAGATTTCATTATCTATGAAATGGTTAATCATGTTTGCTCGCAAACGCAGCGGTAAATCAATGGCAGAAAAATTAGCCGCTGAAGTTGTTGCTGCAGCAAAAGGTGAAGGTGCAACAATTAAGAAAAAAGAAGATGTTCATAAAATGGCTGAAGCAAACAAAGCTTTTGCTCACTTTAAATCATAATAATTAGTTAAAGACAAATACAATGGCAAGAGATTTAAAATACACTCGTAACATAGGGATCGCGGCGCATATCGATGCCGGTAAAACGACTACCACTGAGCGTATTTTGTTTTATACTGGTATCACGCACAAAATCGGTGAAGTACACGATGGTGCTGCTACTATGGACTGGATGGAGCAAGAGAAAGAACGTGGTATTACCATTACTTCTGCTGCTACAACTACTCACTGGAAATATAGAAACGAAGAATATAAAGTTAACATTATCGATACTCCCGGCCACGTGGATTTTACCGTTGAGGTAGAACGTTCACTCCGCGTATTAGATGGTGTTGTTGCGTTATTCTGTGCAGTTGGCGGTGTTGAACCACAATCTGAAACAGTTTGGCGTCAGGCTAACCGTTATAAAGTTCCTCGTTTAGGTTTCGTAAACAAAATGGACCGTTCTGGTGCCGATTTTCTTGAAGTTGTTAAACAAGTAAAAGAAATTTTAGGTGCTAATCCGGTTCCACTGGTATTACCTATCGGTGCGGAAGAAACATTTAAAGGTATTGTTGATTTAATCACCAACAAGGCTATCATTTGGGATGATGAAACTCAGGGTATGACTTACAAAGAAGTGCCTATTCCGGATGATATGAAAGACCTCGTTGTTGAATACCGTAATCATCTCGTAGAAGCTGTTGCTGAATACGATGATGCATTATTGGAAAAATTCTTCGACAATCCTGATTCAATCACAGAAGAAGAGTTGATTACGGCTATCCGTAAAGCAACTATCGATATCGCTATCATCCCAATGTTATGCGGTTCATCTTTCAAAAACAAAGGTGTTCAGTTTATGTTGGATGCAGTTGTTCGTTATTTGCCTTCACCACTCGATATCGATGCAGTGAAAGGTACTAACCCGGACACTGAAGAAGAATTGTCTCGTCAGCCGGATTCTAAAGAACCGTTTACGGCTTTAGCATTCAAAATTATGACTGACCCATTCGTAGGTCGTTTGGCATTCTTCCGCGTATATGCCGGTAAATTAGATGCTGGTTCATACGTATTAAACGTAAGAACAGGTAAAAAAGAACGTATTTCTCGTATCCTTCAAATGCATGCCAATAAACAAAACCCACTCGATACTATCGAAGCAGGTGATATTGGAGCAGCAGTTGGTTTTAAAGATATCAGAACAGGTGATACCCTTTGCGATGAGAACAATCCGATCGCTTTGGAAAGTATTAAATTCCCTGATCCGGTTATCGGTTTGGCAATTGAGCCTAAAACTCAGGCCGACGTAGATAAACTCGGTATGGCTTTAGCGAAATTAGCAGAAGAGGATCCTACATTCAAAGTAAACTTTGATGAAGAAACAGGCCAAACTGTAGTTCGCGGTATGGGTGAGTTACACCTTGAAATTATCGTTGACCGCTTAAAACGCGAATTTAAAATTGAAGTTAATCAGGGTGCTCCTGAGGTTGCTTATAAAGAATCATTTACCAAAACGGTTAAACACCGTGAGGTTTACAAAAAACAAACCGGTGGTCGCGGTAAATTCGCTGATATCCAGTTTGAAATCGGGCCTGCTGATGAGGGAGTTGTTGGTTTACAGTTTGTAAACGACATCTTCGGAGGTGCTATCCCTAGGGAATATGTACCATCAGTTGAAAAAGGATTTAAAGAAGCAATGTCAACAGGCGTTTTAGCCGGCTACACAATGGACAGCTTAAAAGTTCGTTTGTTCGACGGTTCATTCCACGCAGTTGACTCTGATGCATTCTCTTTTGAGATGGCAGCTAAAATTGCTTTCCGTGATGCAGGTAAAAATGCAGGACCTCAATTACTTGAGCCTATCATGAAATTAGAAGTTATTACTCCTGAAGATCATATGGGTGATGTAATTGGTGACTTAAACCGTCGTCGTGGTATGATTGAAGGTTTTGATAACAAAAACAACGCAACCGTTATCAAAGCAAAAGTTCCACTGAGTGAAATGTTTGGTTATGTAACACAATTAAGAACCATCACTTCAGGACGTGCAACTTCAATTCTCGAGTTCTCACACTTTGCACCGGCGCCAGCGTCAGTGTCTGAAGAGGTGATAGCTAAATCAAAAGGAAAAGTAACAGTTAATTGATAAAAGTAAGAATACAGTAGTATGACCTATAAAATCAGAATGAAACTGAAATCTTTTGACCACACTTTGGTTGACAAAACGGCTGAGAAAATCGTAAAGACCGTTCGCAACACAGGTGCAGTGGTTACGGGACCAATCCCGCTGCCTACGCAGAAAAAGATTTACACAGTATTGCGTTCTCCTCACGTTAACAAGAAAGCACGTGAGCAGTTCCAAATGTGTACCTATAAAAGGTTGCTTGACATTTACAGTGCAACCAACAAAACAGTAGATGCATTGCAGAAACTGGAGTTACCAAGTGGAGTAGAAGTTGAAATTAAAATCTAAAAGATTCTCAAGAAAATGAAAGGAATCATAGGCAAAAAACTCGGCATGACGCACTTTTACGGTGAGGAAGGAAAATTAATTTCCTGCACTGTAATCGAAGCCGGACCATGCGTGGTTGTGCAAAAGAAAACCGACGATACTGATGGCTATAATGCTGTTCAGTTAGGTTTTGAGGAATTGAAGGAAGTACGTACCAACAAGGCTCAAACCGGTCACTTCAAAAAATCAGGCGCTAAACCAATGCGCAAGATTAAGGAGTTCCGCAACTTTGATCTCGATAAAAATGTAGGTGATAACATCACTGTTGACATTTTTGAAGAAGGTGAAAAAGTGAGTGTAGTGAGCACTTCGAAAGGTAAAGGTTTCCAGGGTGTTGTAAAACGCCACAACTTTAGCGGTGTAGGTATGCGCACACACGGTCAGCACGATCGTCATCGCGCACCTGGTTCAATCGGACAATCATCATATCCTGCGAGAGTATTCAAAGGATTGAGAATGGCTGGTCGTATGGGTAACGAAACCGTTAAACAACGCAACCTCAAAGTAGCAAAAATTATTTCTGACAAGAACCTGATCTTAATTAACGGATCAGTTCCGGGAAGCAAAGGTTCTTACGTAATAATCGAGAAATAAAATGAAAGTAGAAATCGTAAAAATATCAGGCGAAAAAACCGGTAAACAGGTTGAGCTCAACGAAGAAATCTTCGGTGTTGAACCAAACGACCACGCTATTTACCTTTCAGTAAAGCAATACCTTGCTAACCAACGCCAGGGAACGCATAAATCGAAAGAAAAAGGTGAAGCTGCAGGTTCAACCCGCAAATTGCACCGTCAAAAAGGAACAGGTGGATCACGTAAAGGAAGTATTAAAAACCCTTTATTCCACGGTGGTGGTACTATATTTGGCCCACGTCCTCGCGATTACAGCTTTAAGCTTAACCGCAAAGTGAAAGAATTAGCACGTCGTTCTGCTTTATCTTATAAAGCAAAACAAAACAACATTGTTGTAGTGGAAGATTTCACTTTGGATACACCAAAAACTAAAACCTTTGCCGGTATTATGAAAAACATTGGTGTTAGCGACAAAAAGACATTATTTGTATTAGGTGATAACCAAAATATCAGATTGTCATTGCGCAATTTACCAAAAACAGGTGCTTCAAAAGCAAGTGACCTTAACACCTACGACATCATGAATGCACAGTGTATCGTGTTAAGCGAAAGCACAGTGAATCTGATCAATCAAATGGCAGAAAACAACTAATAAAATAAGTAAAATGGCAAAGAGAATATTAATAAAACCACTCATAACCGAGAAAACCACCAAGCTTTCTGAAGCTAATGGTACCTATGGTTTTGTAGTTGGTATGGATGCCAATAAAATAGAGATCAAAAATGCCGTGGAAAAAAACTACGGTGTTACAGTGGCGGCGGTAAAAACGATTACAGACAATGGTAAATTCGGCTGGAAAAGAACTCCGTTCGGGATCAGTCAGGGCACCAAAGGACGTATGAAAAAAGCTTACGTTACTCTCAAAAAAGGCGAAACAATTGATTTTTTCAGCACAATTTAATCTGAAAGATGGCTTTAAAGAAATATAATCCGGTTACACCAGGTACACGATTCAGAATAGGCAATGCTTATGCTGAGGTTACTACGGATACACCAGAAAAGAGTTTGACAGCCCCGTTTAAGAAAACGGGTGGACGCAATAGTTCGGGAGCATTGACCATGCGCTATATTGGCGGTGGCCATAAAAAGAAATACCGTATCATTGACTTTAAGCGCGACAAGCATAATGTTCCCGCTACAGTTAAAACGGTAGAATACGATCCGAACCGTACTGCATTTATCGCATTGGTTAACTATGCCGATGGTGAAAAACGGTATATCCTGGCACCAAATGGTATTCAGGTAGGACAAACCATTGAGGCAGGCGACAATGTTGCTCCTGAATTAGGTAACGCTTTGATGCTCCGTAATATCCCGCTCGGAACTATCATCCACAATATCGAGATGCAACCCGGTAAAGGTGGTATGATTGCCCGCAGCGCAGGAAGCTGGGCTCAGTTATCAGCTAAGGAAGGTAAATATGTAATTGTTCGTATGCCTTCAGGTGAAACACGTATGATATTGGACACTTGCTATGCAACTGTTGGTACGGTTTCTAACCCTGACCACAACTTACAGCAACTTGGTAAAGCAGGTCGCAATCGTTGGTTAGGCGTTCGTCCTCGTAACCGTGGTGTTGCCATGAACCCTGTTGATCACCCAATGGGTGGTGGTGAAGGACGTTCATCAGGAGGACATCCAAGGTCACGTAACGGTAAATACTCAAAAGGTATGAAAACCCGTCACCCTAAGAAAACAACATCTAAGTTTATTATTAGCAGACGCAAAAAATAATTAATAGTTAATGGCACGTTCGATAAAAAAAGGACCTTATGTGGATCATAATCTCGCCGGCAAGGTAGAGAAGTTGAATGAAAGCGGTAAAAAAACTGTGGTTAAAACATGGTCACGCCGTTCTACCATTTTCCCTGATATGGTAGGTCATACATTCGCAGTTCACAATGGCAACAAGTTCATCCCGGTATTTGTTACCGAGAACATGGTAGGTCATAAATTAGGTGAATTTTCACCAACAAGAAACTTTAAATCACACTCTGGTAACAGATAAGAATTATGGAAGCAGTAGCAAAACTTATAAACAACCCAAGAACCAACAACAACGCAGGTTCGCCGCGTAAAACAAGATATGTTGTTGACCTTATCAGAGGGTTGGATATTGATAAAGCACTCAATGTGTTAAGGTTTACTGATAAAGCAGCCGCAACACCAATTGAAAAATTGTTGAGAAGTGCAATTAAGAACTGGGAGCAAAAATTCGAAATGGATGCTGCCGACAGTAGTTTATATGTGAAAGAATGTTTTGTAGACGGAGGTAAAACCATGCGTCGTTTTCAACCGGCACCACACGGAAGAGCTTACCGTATCCGCAAACGCACCAATCACATTACTATTAAAGTTGCATCAAGAACTGCAACCAATAACGCAAATAACGAAACCAAAGAATAAAATAATTAATTCGAATGGGACAAAAATGTAACCCGATAGGCAACAGATTAGGTATCATCCGCGGATGGGACAGCAACTGGTATGGTGGAAAAACCATGGCAGAGAAACTGGTAGAAGATGAAAGAATCCGCCAGTACCTGAGCGCCAGGATATCAAAAGGTGGTATTTCAAAAATCGTGATTGAAAGAACCCTCAACAGAATCACTGTAACAATCCATACTTCACGTCCGGGAATTATCATCGGAAAAGGTGGTGGAGAAGTTGATAAAGTGAAAGAGGAATTAAAGAAAATCACTGACAAAGATGTACAAATCAACATCATCGAAATCCGTCGTCCGGAATTAGATGCTGCAATTGTAGGCGAAACAATCGCTCGTCAGTTAGAAGCACGTATCAATTTCCGCCGTGCCATTAAAATGGCTATCGCATCAACCATGCGTATGGGAGCTGAAGGGATCAAAATCCGTATCAGCGGTCGTTTAAACGGAGCTGAGATGGCACGTTCTGAAGAATACAAACAAGGCCGTGTGCCATTACATACTTTCCGTGCAGATATTGATTACGCTTGGAAAGAAGCACAAACAGTATACGGTAAACTCGGTGTAAAAGTATGGATCTGTAAAGGTGAAGTACTCGGAAAACGCGACCTCCAGCCGAATGTTGGTTTACAACAAGAAAAAGATCGCAATAACAAGAGAAGAAGAGCTAAACGTTAAAAAAATAAATCATGTTAGCGCCAAAAAAAGTAAAACATCGCAAAACGTTTAAAGGCAAGATAAAAGGTAATGCTAAAAGAGGCAGCCTGCTATCAACTGGGTCATTCGGGTTAAAAACGCTTGAAGAAGGCTGGATTACCGACCGTCAGATAGAAGCTGCAAGGGTTGCATTAACTCGTCATCTAAAACGTGAAGGCCAGGTTTGGATAAACATATTCCCTGACAAGCCTATAACCAAAAAACCTGCAGAGGTTCGTATGGGTAAAGGTAAAGGTGCCCCGGAATATTGGGTAGCAGTTGTTCAGCCGGGAAGAATTATGTTCGAAGCTGATGGAGTACCACTGGATACTGCACGCGAAGCAATGCGTCTTGCTGCAGGTAAATTACCGGTTAAAACAAAATTTGTAGTCCGTAGAGATTACGTTTCATAAAACTAAAAATTTGGCAAATGGCTAAGTTAAAAAGAGAAGATTTAAACCAGCTCAGCATGGAAGACCTTAAACAAAGGCTTCATGACGATACTGATCGTTTACAAAAACTGCGTTTCAACCATGCAGTTAACCCAATCGACAATCCGTCGCAAATTACTTACGTGCGTCGTGAAATTGCCCGATTGAACACAGAAATTCGTAAACGTGAATTGGTTTCAGCCAAATAAAACAAAACCAGGATGGAACAGGAAACAAGAAATCTTAGAAGAACAATTACCGGAGTGGTAACCAGCAACAAAATGGATAAATCCATCACCGTTGCAGTTGAGCGAAAAATCATGCACACCAAGTACGGTAAGTTCCTCAAAAAAACAAAAAAATATCATGCACACGATGAGGCAAACGATGCTAAAGTGGGTGATAAAGTAGTAATAATGGAAACCCGTCCACTGAGTAAACTCAAAAGATGGAGATTAGTTGACGTAGTCGAAAGAGCTAAATAACATGATACAACAGGAATCTAGACTAAAAGTAGCTGACAACAGCGGAGCACGCGAAGTGTTGTGTATCCGTGTATTAGGCAGCACAGGAAGAAGGTACGCTTCACTTGGCGATAAAATCATCGTTACCGTGAAAGATGCCCTACCGGGAGGTGGTATCAAAAAAGGTACTGTTTCTACAGCAGTTGTTGTAAGAACACATAAAGAAGTTCGTCGTAAAGATGGTTCATACATCCGTTTCGATGACAATGCATGTGTGTTACTGAACGCATCTGACGAGCCAAGAGGAACACGTATTTTCGGACCTGTAGCTCGTGAACTTAGAGATAAACAATTTATGAAAATCGTTTCATTAGCACCGGAGGTGTTATAATTATGGCAACAAAAAATACAAACAGCCGATTCAAACCAAAATACCACGTTAAGAAAAACGATACGGTATTGGTTATTACCGGCGACGACAAAGGCAAAAAGGGACGTGTAGTTGAGGTAAATTATACTACCGGTCGTGTTATGGTTGAAGGTGTTAACATCATTTCAAAACATACCCGCCCAACTCAACAATACCCTAACGGCGGTATCATTAAAAAAGAAGCGCCAATTCACATCAGCAATGTTCAGCTGGTTGATCCTAAAACAGGAAAAGGAATCAGAGTGAACCGCAAAGAAGTGGAAGGCAAAATAGTAAGAACTAATAAATCAGGTGAAATAATTAAATAATGGAAACTAGAACTCCACGTCTGAAGAAAAAATACAGCGAAGAAGTAGTTCCTTCTCTTCAAGAGAAGTTTAACTATAAAAGCTCTATGCAGCTGCCTAAACTCCTTAAGATTTCAATAAATCAAGGGGTTGGAAAAGCTACTCAGGACAAAAAAATGATCGATGTAGCAATCGATGAAATGACACGTATAACTGGTCAGAAATGTGTTGCTACCGTATCGAAAAAAGATATTTCGAATTTCAAATTGCGTTCTGCCCAACCAATTGGTGTGAAAGTAACCTTGAGAGGAGAAAACATGTATGAATTCCTGGATCGTTTGTTTGCAGTGGCATTACCACGTGTTCGTGACTTTAAAGGTGTAAACGATAAAAGCTTCGACGGAAGAGGAAACTATACATTAGGTATAACTGAACATATCATTTTCCCGGAAATTGATATCGACAAAGTAACAAGAATCAGTGGTATGGATATCACTTTTGTTACCTCAGCTAAAACCGATGCAGAAGCATACGAATTATTAAAAGGATTAGGAATGCCATTCCGCAAACCATAAAAAAATACAATGTCAAAAAAATCAATAATTGCAAGAAATACTAAACGTCAGCGCATGATTACGCATTATGCTGACTTACGTAAGCAACTGAAGGCAGAAGGAAAATGGGAAGAATTAGATAAACTTCCACGTAATTCTTCACAGGTAAGATACCGCAACCGTTGTAAATTAACCGGTCGTCCAAGAGGATACATTAGTGACCTTGGTATTTCAAGAATCAAACTCCGCGATTTAGCCTTATATGGTAAAATTCCGGGAATGACTAAAGCAAGTTGGTAATAAATAAAATAGTAAAAACGGCAAATGAAAGTTACAGATCCAATAGCTGATTTTCTGACCAGAATCAGAAATGCTCAAAAAGCAAATCACAGAATTGTTGAGGTGCCTGCTTCAAATATGAAGAAACGCCTTACTGAAATTTTGTATGAGCATGGTTTCATCTTCAGATATAAATTTGAGGAAGAAGGTCCACAGGGTACTATCAAGATCGCGTTAAAATACGATCCTGTTACAAAATCCCCAGCCATCAAAGGTCTTACGAGAGTAAGTAAACCAGGATTGCGAAAATACGCAGGTGTTGGTGAAATGCCACGAGTACTGAGCGGTTTAGGTTTGGCCATTGTGTCAACTTCAAAAGGTGTAATGACCGAAAAAGAAGCTAAACGCCAGAATGTAGGTGGTGAAGTATTATGTTACGTTTATTAATTAAAACAGAAAGATTTTTACAATGTCACGAATAGGAAAATTACCCATTCAATTACCGGCAGGAGTTACAGTTTCGGTTGCTGACAACAATGTTGTTACCGTAAAAGGTAAACGCGGAGAGTTGACACTTAAGGTAGATAGCGACATCGCTATTAAACCTGAAGGTTCAGTTGTTAAACTGGAACGTCCAACCGAACAAAAACGCCATAAAGCTATGCATGGTTTATACCGCGCATTAATTGCCAACATGGTAAAAGGTGTATCAGAAGGGTTCAAAAAAGAACTCGAACTGGTAGGGGTAGGTTACAGAGCAGCAAACACAGGTCAGATTTTAGAAATCGCTGTTGGTTACTCTCACCCTATCATGATGATGATACCAAAAGAGGTGAAATTGTCAACCGTGAGTGAAAAGGGTAAAAACCCAACTATCATTCTCGAAAGCAACGATAAACAATTATTAGGTGCAATTGCTGCGAAAATCAGATCGTTCCGTAAGCCTGAACCATACAAAGGAAAAGGTATTAAATATTCTGATGAAGTATTGCGTCGTAAAGCTGGTAAAACAGCAGGTAAATAAAAGCATTAGCTATGTTATCCGAAAAAGTAATAAGAAGACAAAAAATCCGCTATCGTATCCGTAAAAAAATTACGGGAACGGCTGAGCGTCCAAGATTGGCAATTTTCAGAAGCAATAAAGAAATTTATGCTCAGTTAATTGACGATGTAGCAGGCCATACACTTTGTTCTGCATCAACTACCGACAAACAGGGTAAAACCATAAGCGGTACAAAATGCGATAAAGCAAAGGCAGTAGGTACAATGCTCGCTCAAAGAGCGGCTGAAAAAGGAATCGTTTCTGTGTCGTTTGACCGTGGCGGTTACTTATATCACGGAAGAATTCTTAAACTGGCCGAAGGTGCTCGCGAGGGAGGTCTTCAATTCTAAAACAGAACTTGAGTTATGGCAATTAACAGAGAAATACAAAGAGTTAGAGCAAGTGAGCTCGAATTAAAAGAAAAGATTGTTGGTATCCAGCGTGTAGCTAAAGTTACCAAAGGTGGTAGAACATTCAGTTTTTCTGCCCTGGTAGTTGTAGGCGATGGCAACGGTATTGTTGGACATGGTTTAGGTAAAGCCCGCGAGGTAACCGAAGCTATCCAAAAAGGTATCGATGATGCTAAGAAAAACCTCATCAAAGTTCCGGTTCATAAAGGAACTATACCTCACGAACAACTTGGTAAATTCGGAGCTGGTAAAGTGATGATTAAGCCGGCTGCTCACGGAACAGGTGTAATTGCAGGTGGTGCAATGCGCGCAGTATTTGAAAGCGCAGGTGTTACCGACGTATTAGCAAAATCACTTGGTTCATCTAACCCACATAACGTGGTGAAAGCAACTTTTGACGCATTGGCACATTTAAGAACACCAATGACCATCGCTCAACAGAGAAATACACCATTAAAAAAAGTATTTAATAATTAATCAGTTATGAGCAAGATAAGAGTAACATCAGTTAGAAGCACAACTGACAGACCAAAAAGACAAAAAGCAACTATGAAAGCTTTAGGTCTTCGTAAAATGAACCAAACGGTAGAAGTGGAAGCAACGCCACAAATTATCGGTATGGTGAAAGCAGTTCAACATTTAGTTAAAGTAGAAAATATTTAATAATGGATTTATCAAATTTAAAACCGGCAGAAGGCTCGATTAAAAAACGTCACCGCATTGGTCGTGGACAAGGTTCGGGCTGGGGCGAAACTTCTAAAAGAGGTTTTAAAGGTGCAGGTTCCCGTTCAGGTAACTCTCGTAAGAGAGGTCATGAAGGTGGACAGATGCCTTTACAGCGTCGTTTGCCAAAACGTGGTTTTAACAACAAAAATTTTGAGGTTAAATACGTTTCATTCAATCTTGATCAGATTCAGGCATTGGTTGATAAATATGAAATCACCAAACTCGACCTCGATATGTTAAAAGCAAACAGAATTATCAAAGGTGAAGAACGTTTGAAAGTTTTGGGTCGTGGTGAATTAAAAGCGAAAGTAGAAATTTGGGCGCATGCATGCAGCGAAACAGCTAAAAAAGGTGTTGAAGCAGCAGGCGGAACAGTTAATGTGATAGCTTAATACATGAAAAAATTCATACAAACATTAAAAAATATTTGGAGCATCGAAGATCTCCGTAAACGACTTACCTATACTATCGGTTTAGTGTTGTTGTTTCGTTTTGGGTCTTATGTTATGCTTCCGGGTATAGATCCAGCTATTTACGGTCAGGCCGCTAACGTTAACGGTCAGAGTGGTTTGTTGGGTTTAATTAACTTATTTGCAGGTGGTGGTTTCAGCAGAGCTTCCATATTTGCATTGGGTATCATGCCTTACATTTCGGCATCTATCGCCATGCAATTATTGGCTATTGCAGTGCCCTATTTTGCACGTATGCAAAAAGAAGGTGAAAGCGGTCGTCGTAAAATGAACCAGTATACACGTTACCTCACGGTAATAGTAACTGCTCTTCAGGCTTCCGGTTATTTCGCTTATTTGAAAAACATGTCTGAACAGGCCGACTTTATTGTTGCTCCTGAAGGATTGTTCTGGTTTATTTGTGTAATTATTTTAACTGCGGGCACCTTATTTACCATGTGGATGGGTGAACGTATTACAGATAAAGGTATAGGTAATGGTATTTCCATGTTAATCATGGTTGGTATCGTTGCAGGTTTACCGGCAGCCATTATAAATGAGATAACAAATCGTGGTGCTGATGGTGGTGGTGGATATATTCCATTTGTACTTGAAATCGCATTTATGGTTTTAGTTATTATGGGCTGTATCTTATTAGTTCAGGGAACAAGAAGAATTCCTGTTCAATATGCAAAAAGAGTAGTTGGTTCACGCCAATATGGTGGGGTTAGAAATTATATTCCGTTAAAAATTAATGCAGCCGGTGTAATGCCAATCATTTTCGCACAGGCATTAATGTTTATTCCGGGTATTTTCGCTCAAATCAATGAAGATTGGAGCAGCTCACCGGTTTTAGCAATGTTAAACGATTTTCAGAGTGTAGGTTATAATGTTATATATGGTTTATTAATTATCATATTCACTTATTTCTATACAGCAATTATCATCAACCCAACACAAATGGCAGATGATTTAAAGAAAAACGGTGGTTTTATTCCTGGTGTTAAGCCCGGTAAAAAAACAGCTGAGTTCATTGATAATGTGTTGTCGAGAATAACATTGCCGGGATCAATTTTCCTTGCACTTGTTGCAGTAGCACCTGTAATTACGAGAGTAATTGGAGTTGATCAGAGTTTTGCAAGCTTTTTCGGAGGAACATCATTACTCATCATGGTGGGTGTAATTCTGGATACATTACAACAAATTGAAAGTCACCTGTTAATGCGTCACTATGACGGTTTGATGAAGTCGGGACGAATTAAAGGTCGCACCTCATCAGCAATAGGCGTACCACAAGGATGATTTATTATAAAACAACAGATGAGATAAAACTCATCAGAGAGAGTTCTTTACTTGTTTCAGAAACGTTAGCCCTGATAGCGGGAATTTTACAGCCCGGTATCACTACACTTGAGCTTGATACAAAAGCTGAAGCGTTTATAAGGGACAACGGTGCTCGTCCATCATTTAAAGGATATCGCGGGTTTGCTCATACATTATGTATATCGGTTAACGATGAAGTAGTGCATGGTATTCCATCCAAACGCGAAATCAAAAACGGGGATGTTGTATCTGTTGACTGTGGCGTATACAAAAACAGTTTTCACGGTGATTCTGCCTATACTTTTTTAGTAGGGGAAGTAACAATGGATGCTGTTAATTTGGCTAAAGTGACCAAAGAATCTGTATACAAAGGCATTGAAATGGCAACTGTAGGTAATAGGATTGGAGATATCAGTTATGCCATTCAAAATTATGCTGAATCGTTCCACGGTTACGGAGTAGTTCGCGAGTTGGTTGGTCATGGCTTAGGCAAAAGTTTGCATGAAGAACCTGAAGTGCCAAATTTTGGTGCGAGAGGAAAAGGACCAAAAATTCAGGAGGGATTAGTAATAGCTATTGAACCTATGATTAATCTCGGAACAAAAAATGTGGTGCAGGAAAACGATGGCTGGACAATAAGAACGAAGGACAGAAAAATTTCCTGTCATTTTGAACATACCATTGCAGTAACAAAAGGAAAGGCAGATATTTTATCGAGCTTTGAACCGATTGAAGCCGCGGTGAAACGAAATAAAAATTTATACCAGGAAGTAGAAACAGTTAGTTAATGTCGAAACAAGGACTAATAAAACAAGACGGAACCATCACAGAAGCATTGTCGAATGCAATGTTTAGAGTGAAGCTGGAAAATGAGCATGAAATTGTAGCTCATATTTCAGGCAAGATGCGGATGAATTACATTCGTATTTTACCGGGCGACAGAGTGACAGTGGAAATGAGTCCGTATGATTTAACAAGAGGAAGAATAATTTACCGTTATAAATAACATTGTTATGAAAGTAAAACCATCAGTAAAAAAACGCAGCGTCGATTGTAAGATCGTGAGAAGAAAGGGTAGGCTGTATGTGATAAACAAAAAGAACCCTAAATTCAAACAACGTCAAGGTTAACATTTAAAATTTTTGAATTAATAATATGGCAAGGATTGCTGGTATTGATTTACCTAAAAACAAAAGAGGCGTAATAGGCCTTACCTACATCTACGGAATTAGTAATTCTACTTCCAAGAAAATTCTGGCTTCAGCAAACATTGATGAAAGCAAGAAGGTAAAAGATTGGAACGATGATGAAATTAATGCTATCCGCTCATTTATCAATAATGAGTTGAAAGTAGAAGGTGCATTACGTTCAGAACAACAGCTGGCTATCAAACGCCTGATGGATATTGGTTGCTACCGTGGTGTTCGTCACCGTAAAGGTTTACCTGTTCGTGGACAGCGTACAAAAACCAATTCAAGAACCCGTAAAGGTCGTAAGAAAACAGTTGCCAACAAGAAGAAGGCACCTAAAGGATAATAATTAAACAGTAAGTTTTACTACATCATTTATTTATAAAATGGCTAAAACAACAACAGCAAAAAAGACAGTTAAAAAGAGGATAGTAAAAGTTGAGGCTGAAGGCCAGGCTCACATACTTGCTTCTTTTAACAACCTGATTATCACTTTTACCAATATGACTGGTCAAACCATTTCATGGGCATCGGCAGGTAAAGCAGGATTCAGGGGATCAAAAAAGAATACTCCGTATGCAGCTCAGGTTGCAACATCAGATGCAGCTAAAGTTGCTTATGATGCAGGATTACGCAGAGTAGAGGTATTTGTAAAAGGACCAGGTTCTGGTCGTGAATCAGCGATACGTTCAATTGTATCATCAGGAATTGATGTAACAGTTATTCGTGACATTACCCCGCTGCCTCACAACGGATGTCGTCCTCCTAAAAAGCGTAGAGTATAAACTATTAAACTTTTAAATCTAACAGATCAATGGCAAGATATACTGGGCCTACAACAAAAAAATCAAGATCATTTGGCGAATCCATTTTCGGGTACGACAAATCATTTGATAAGCGTAAATACGCACCGGGCCAACACGGTCAATCCCGTAAAAAGAAAAGCTTGAGCGAATATGGTGTTCAGCTTAAAGAAAAGCAAAAAGCAAAATACACTTATGGTGTATTAGAACGTCAGTTCCGCAAAACTTTTGAAGCAGCAACTCGTCGTCACGGCGTTACAGGTGAAGCATTATTGCAATTACTGGAAGCTCGTTTAGACAACACAGTTTACCGTTTAGGTATTGCTCCAACACGTCGCGGTGCTCGTCAGTTAGTTAATCACAAACACATTGAAGTGAATGGTACTGTTTGCAGTACTCCATCAGCTTCTTTACGTCCGGGTGATGTAATTACCATTCGCGAAAAATCGAAAGATATTGAATGGTTAAAAGAAGCGGCTTCCACAGCATCGAGAAAATTTTCTTGGTTAGAGTGGAACCCAACTCAAATGAAAGGCGTTTTTGTAAGCTACCCTGAACGTGATCAGATACCTGAAACGATCAAAGAACAGCTTATCGTCGAACTTTATTCTAAATAAAATACTTAAAAAACACCAATTAATATGGCATTACTTTCATTTCAGCGTCCTGATAAAATCACTTTACAAAAAGCAACGGATTTTGAAGGTACTTTCGAGTTCAAACCTTTGGAACCAGGCTTTGGTGTTACTATCGGAAACGCGTTACGCAGAGTATTATTAAGTTCACTGGAAGGTTTTGCAATCTCATCAGTAAAAATAAGCGGCGTTGATCACGAATTTTCTACTATCACCGGCGTTATGGAAGATATTACTGAGATTGTCCTCAACCTGAAACAGGTTCGCCTGAAAAAAGAATTAGGTGGTGATGAAAATGCAGTAGAAAAAATCTTCATTTCTCTTAAAGATAAAGAAGAATTCAGAGCCGGTGATATCGAGAAACATACCAATAGTTTCCGTGTAACTAATCCTGATTTACTTATTTGCAGAATGGAACCTTTCGTTAAATTGGATATTGAATTAACTATCCAAAAAGGAAGAGGATATTTACCTGCAGAAGAAAATAAAAACATTGATAAAACAATCGGAGTTATTCCAATTGATGCTATTTATACGCCAATTAAAAACGTAAAATACACTATTGAAAATACCCGTGTTGAACAAAAAACTGACTACGAAAAATTAGTAGTTGAAATTAAAACTGATGGAACTATTCATCCGGAAGATGCCATTAAAGAAGCTGCAAGAATTTTAATTCAGCACTTAATGTTGGTTACCGATGAAAACATTACTTTCCATACCAGTGGCGAAAAAGAAGTTAATGTTGTTGATGAGCATACTTTACATATCCGTAAATTGTTAAAAACACCACTTGAAGATTTAGATCTTTCGGTTCGTGCTTATAACTGTTTGAAAGCAGCTAAAATCAACTCATTGTCTGAATTAGTAAAATATGATACTAATGAATTGTTGAAATTCCGCAACTTCGGTAAAAAGTCGTTGGTAGAAATTGAAGCAATGGTATTAGACAAAGGTTTACAATTCGGAATGGACCTTGCTAAATATAAATTAGAGGAAGATTAATCAAGATGTTGTGAAACATCGATAAAAAAATTGAATAATGAGACACGGAAATAAAATAAACCACCTCGGAAGAAAGTACGCACACAGAAAAGCCATGTTAGGTAATATGGGTGTGTCGCTCATCATGCATAAACGCATAAAAACAACTTTGGCAAAAGCTAAAGAACTTAGAGTGTATATTGAGCCGATTATCAATCGCGCAAAAGAAGACAATACACATAACCGTCGTGAGGTGTTTTCACACCTTCAGGATAAAGAAGCTGTTAACGAGCTTTTTACTGAAATTGCAGGCAAAATTGCAGGACGTAATGGGGGTTATACCCGCATTTTAAAAATTGCTGAAACTCGTGTTGGCGATAGCGCTGAAACTGCTTATATTGAGTTAGTTGACTACAACGAAAACATGTTGAAGACAGCTAAAACCGCAACTAAAAAACGCAGTCGCCGCGGATCTGGTAAAACTGATAAAAAAGCAGTTGAAGCAGAAACAAAAACAGAAACCAAAGCTGAAGAAACTACAGAAGACAAAGCTGCAGAATAAAGCTTTTATTAATATTACTCAAACGGGGGTGAGGATTTTCTTCATCCCCGTTTTTTATTGCAGTAAAATGGTTTCAGATTTTATTTGATCCTCGCAATTTACATTTACGATATACATTCCGGCCGGTACATTTTCTATAGAGATACTATTAGTGCCATTATTAATTTCTTTTGACAATATTTTACGGCCTTCTAAATTGTAAATGGTGGCAATTGCATTTTTATTATTTGTGCTGTGTAAATTGATATATATAGTGTTTGCGTTAGCATATATATCACAATTATATGTCGGTGATATTTGATTTATTGCCACCGGAATAAAAGTCGATATCGCAGTTTCGGCAACCGTTTCAAAAGCAAAATCTCTCACTGTAAACGATCGGTTATTTGTTGCGACATCTAAACGTAACCAACCATAATAGATGCTGTCGTTTGCATGCAGTTGGAGGCCGACATATTTTTTTGTTTCTCCAAACACCCAATCGCCGGCAATATAAATTGGGTAATAAAAGTAAGATTGAATAATGGCGTAAAATTGATAAGCCATTGTTTGTATAGATTTATCAGAAAAATTACCGGTTACCGGTCCAATCGAAATGCCTTCGTCAATTACATAGGGATATACATAAGCGCCACCACTTCCAGTAAAAGCAGCAATAGCGTTATCATTTTGTGGTAATGCTAAAATTGCATTCAGTTGATAAAAATTAATCCCTCCAAAATAGGTAAAATAGGCAAAATGTGTTGTTGAGAATAAAAAATTGAAATCGGCAATACCATCATCATTAATATCGAGAATAAATATTTGCCCGGGATTGTGGATTAAGATATCGGGTTCAATGTCCGTATAAATTACTTCTGCAGAACTATTTTCCTGATGTAAAAACATTGCAGCTAAAGTAGCATATGTAGTAATATTTAATTTGTCAGGACGCATTAGAAATTAAATATACAAAAAAACCTCCGAATTTTTCGGAGGTTTTAACTTTTGAATAGGCTAAAATTAGTTTTGGATATTAACTGTTTTGGAATAAACACCATCTTCAACAGTAACAACCTGCACAGTATAATTACCAGTTGCGGCTTTGTCTAAATTAATTTGCATACCGCTGAGGTTCAAATCATTTTGGTAAACGATTTGTCCTTCCATGTTAAATACTTTTACAGATGCGCCGTTAGTTTGTAAATCTTTAACTACCAGGTTGATAGTAGATCCGAAACTATAAGCAGTTAACTGGTTGTTTTGAATTACAGTATGTACTCCAACTGTTTCACCAGTTTCAATTGGTGTATCTTGTGATTGTTTGATTGCAAAATCGTGGATGGTGAATTCATGAGAGTTATCATCAACAGAAAGTCGGGCCCAACCGTAATAATCGGCTCCTCCATCCTCTAATCTGAGTGCTAAAAACTTTTCTGATTTTCCTTCCCATTCCCCAAGTGGAGAAGTAAAGAATGGTAATGTTCCGCCAGAGCCATAAAAATCTTGAATTCCGAGATATAGCGCCAAAACCTGCGTACCAAATGACGCATTGGTGTTGAAATTCATATCAGAATCAATAGTAATTCCGTTATTTAAAGCATATGGAAACATGTAGGTAGAAGAACCACCAATAGCACCGTTGTAAGAATAAGCAATTACACCTTGTAATACGCCAGCCCAAGTGAGTGTACCACTATAAAATAGTCCTGCAGTACTGAAATCAAACACTTTAAGCGAAAAGTCGATGTCGCCATCAAGGTTTAGATCTAATTCATAAAACTCCCCATTTTCTGAATAGGTTTCATCAGGGTTAACGTCTGTGTACAACACCTGACCATCAGCATTTGAATTTATTGCAATAAAAGCTCCAGCCATAGCTGAATAGGAAGCGAGTTTACCCGGTTTGAATTTGTTAGTAGATGTAATTTTCATTTTTACAGATTAAAGGTTAATTAATTATAGAGCGAATGTAGTAATTTTTTTACATTTAAAAATAACCAAATGTCATTTTTATATAAATAAAAAGCCCCCGAAAATCGGGGGCTAAAATGATATTACACCTAAAAAATTAATTCTGAATGTATAATTTTTTAGTGAATACAGCGTTTTCAGCGCCAGTTAATTGAACAGTATATAAGCCTGTAGCAACATTGTCAAGGTTAATTGACATGTTATTGCCTGATACAGATGCAGTATATACTACACGACCATCGATATCGAATACATTAACGGTGTTCACACCAGCATTCAAATCTTTAACAATAACATTGATTGTGCTACCGTAGCTATAAGCAGCAACTTGGTTTTCGTTTAAAGCAACGATACCAACAGCGCCACCAGTAGTTGCACCAGCTTCAATACCAGCTTCAGCAACATCTTCGTAAGCATAATCTTTAACAGTAACAGTTACAGGGCTAAGTGTAATGTCAAGACGAGCCCAACCATAGTGAAGTTCACCATCGATATCGAACATAACACCCATGTATTTGTCGCCTGCATCACCAAACTGTCCGTAAGAACCGCCTGAATAAATAGAAGCTAACCAAACACGGTTGTAAGTGTTAGACATAAACGGAGAATCTGAATCGATTACTTCGCCAGCGTTTAATGCACTACCGTAAGGTAAAATAGCGCCAGTGTAACCAACGATCATGTTTGATGGGTTACCATAACCTGAAGAACTTAAAGCACCAATAGCTGAAGCGAAAGTCCAGTTACCAGAACTAGCTGAAATAGCTTGCATTAAGAAATCAGGATAACCATTGTCATCAAGATCTAATCCGTAACCTTCACCTAAGGTATAAGTAACGTCATCAATGTCGTTATAAACAACAAGAGCGTTTGCGTCTGTGCCAACTGCAACGAATGCACCGGCCATAGCTGAATAAGCTGTTAACTTTCCAGCTTTGTTTGATTTGTAGAGTTTTTTCATATCTGCAGATTGTTTTAAAAAATCCAGTGCGAATGTAACTCTTTTTTTTGAGTACAACACGGTTTCAGACAAAATTTATGACGAAAAAAGCCGGGATTTTGGTCCCGGCTTTGGTGAGTTTATTTGGTCAAATTGACTTGTTTTTTGATACTTAATTCACCCTCAGTGACATATACAACATAGTTGCCTGATGGGAGATCGTCGCAATTAAGGGTAACAGAACCGGTAACACCGTTGTAATTTTTAACCATTTTACCGGTTAAATCGAAGATATTCACGGTTGTTTCGGCTTTTATTTGCTCGGGTAACGCAACAAATACATTTGTGCCATTGCTGTAAATTGCTGTTTCAGAAAGCGGGTTTTCGTCAATAGCTGTTGCAGTTTGGCCTGTGAAAATGGCTTTATTGGCTTCATTTTCATAAGCATAATCGTGAATAGTTATAAGTGTTGCCTCTTCATTTACAGAAACGCGCATCCAACCGTAATAGTGGTCTTTATCGATATTGATACGGAAACCCATATAACCCATGTTTACTCCGGCCCAATTTCCTGCTTGATAATCATAATATGGGAAGCCAGATAAGGATACCATTAAGCTTATACCAAGTGTTCCACCACCTTCTGCAAATGGGTCACCACTATTAATGCCTTCACCTGCTGGTAAAACAGGGCTGTAAACAGCGCTATAACTTGAATAAGTGACTAAACTACCAAATAGCTCGTTACCATTTTGAGCAGAAACGGCAGCCAATTTGAAATCGTAAGTGAAATTAATACCGTAGTAAGTTCCTACACCGGTAAATGAATAAACGAAGAAACCGAAATCATCATTTCCATCACTATTGATGTCGAGACTTATTTCAGCACCTTCTCCACCAACCATAATATCCGGATCAAGGTCGGTATATACTACAGTTGCCTGTAAATTATTAATGGCTAAAAATGCTGCAGCACTTGTAGCATAGTGCAATAATTTTTTGTTTGAGTGCGTATTGCTTTTCATACTTTTAATTTTTATTAACGAAGATACCGGTTGTTGTTTATTTGATTTATTAAAACTTGTTAATGTTCAACATCTCAGTGTATGCTATGTTTTATTTGTTTGATTTTTCGCGGTGAAGGCTTTTGTCTACCACTCCAACCATTTCGTCAATGTTTAAAGTTTTACCGAGAAAATCGTTAACTTTTTGAAGTTCTTCCTTTGGATTATTTACCAAGTTGCGATGGGAAACAAAAATAATTTCCATGTTTGACTGAGCAGGTACCCAACGATGAACGCGTTCAAGATTTTGTTTAAATACATTTAATACTCGGATATTTAAAGCATCTTCTTTAGCCTTACCATCACGCACCAACATTTTATGTTGACTTTGAATTACTTCATCTAAGTCGCGCTCCATGAAAACGATTTTGTAATTATAATTGGCAGGTAATTCAAATAATAACTGACTAATTATTTTCACACATTTTCCCTGTGCATCTTTCACCCAGTTTTTATTACGTGCAAGTGATTTTACTAATTCGTGTTCGTAATAACCTTTAGGGTTATTTTCATCAGGTTTGCGAATACCGTCGGTAAATATTTCAAGGCCACCTTTATCCATCATTTGCATCATCATACTGGTGCCTGATCTAGGTAAACCTGAAACTATTACGATATCACCTTTAATGTAATCCTGAATTTTTGCTTTGTGATCCATCGCAATCTCAGGTTTTTTGAGGTGCTCACCATATATTGTGCTCAACATTTGACGAGCTTTGTTAATACCCGGCGCCATTTTTAAACATACCTCAAATGCTTCCGCACTGCGTTCGTATTCACCTGAAAAATAAAGTGCTTCTCCCAAGTGGTAATGTGCAAACGGAAAGAAGTAAGTAAGGCCGACTGCATTGAGGAAACAATCAATAGCTTCATCGTAATTTTTGCGACGTAAAAATGTAACACCTAAACCATGGTGTGCTGATGCATTACCCGGGTCGTATTCTAATTCTTTAACAAATGCTACTTCAGCTTTTTTCCATTTTTTTAACGCCAAATAACAACGACCAAGCTGCATATTAACGCGTGCAACATTCGGCATATCTTTTTCAATTTGCTCGAATAATTCCATTGCATCTTTTGGCCTATTTTCAATTAATAATAAATTGCCTTCCATAATGCGCATACTAATTGATTCACGACCTTGTTGTACGTTTTTAATTTTAGATAAAACGTCGCGGGTTTCGGCAACTTTATTAATGGACTGGTATGCATGAGCTAATCGCATTCCGTAACGCGTAGTTGAAGGGTTTTCTTCAAACAATTTCGTCAGAATTTCGATGGCTTCATTATATTTTCTTCCGTTCATGTAGGAACGGGCGAGGTAATAATTATTTTCGTTTACAGTACTCTTAATTGCTTTCTCAATATTTTCACTTGGGCGTTCAATATATCCGAGTTCAATTAATTGTTCCATTGCTTCAGCTGCCGCATATGGATCTTCCTGTTTGTCTTTTGGGTGTTCACCGGAATTGCCTGGTATTTCATCCCAACTATCAATTTTATCAGGAATAATTTGTTCTTCAAATGCATTTACGAGCACGTTACCATCCATATCGGCACCAATTGGAAGTCCGTACATGGTTAAAATAGTTGGTGTAACATCAAGAATTGAAGCGCCATAAATACGTTCATCTTTTTTGATGCCAGGTCCGTTTAAAACAAAAATACCATAAGGGCTATGCTCTAAAGCAGGTGCAGCCGGTTCTTTTGGTAATTCTATCGGACGTAAATGATCCGGGTGGAAACCGTGATCGGAAATAAGCATAACTGTTACATCCGGTCCGGCAAGTTGTAACAAACGTTCCAACATCATATCGTGATATTTGTAACCGCTAATTACTACATCTTTATATAAATTATAAATATCATCCGGAACCATTGGCATTTGTGGTGGATGAAATTTCATAAATCCGTGACAGAAGTGGTCAATCGCATCATAATAAACGCCGAGGAAATCCCATTCTTCATTTTCAAGAATATACGTAGCTGCTGCATGGATTGTTGAGCAGTCCGCAATAATTTTAGTAAGCATTCCCAAGCGTTTATCTTTTTCCTGGTCGATATTTTTTGCATCAGGAATAAAAGGTAAAATATGGGCAGCAGTTAATTCACCCGGATGAATACGTAATTTTTTATAGAATTCAGATTTTTCAGCAGGGTGTACAGTACCGTCTAACATTGGCCAAGGCTCACCTAAAGGTTTTGAAGCGCGTTGGTATAAGTTAGAAATCATGGTACCATTAATCGGCTCAGCAGGATGTGAAGGCCACCATCCAATAACGTGGCTTTTCATATTATGCTGATTAAAAATATTCCAGATTGCTTTTACTTTTCTGGACGTGATATATGCGGGGCGAATACCTTTACCTGACGGGTCAGGTTCAGTAAATCCGATGATTCCGTGTTTATAAGGACGTTTACCAGTTGCGATTGATGTCCATAAAGTTGGAGAAAGTGGTGGATCTAACGTAGCGAAATTTCCCATAACGCCACCATTAACTAACTTTTCCAAAGTAGGCATATGACCTGCATCCATAAGCGGGCTAATTACCTTCCAGTCGGCAGCAT
Source organism: Chitinophagales bacterium (assembly GCA_035439505.1). Taxonomy (GTDB): domain Bacteria; phylum Bacteroidota; class Bacteroidia; order Chitinophagales; family BACL12; genus UBA7236. The sequence continues at coordinate 3,781 of DAORKJ010000044.1, read as the reverse complement.
CCCACCCGATAAGGAGTACTTTTTTTGCTATTCTTTTACCCATGATGTTTTTGTGTCTTTATTAATACAGATGATTGTTGAGGTGTGTTTGGGGCCTTTATGCAATCATACTGATTAATCTTCAGTTTTAGTGTTTTCGTTTTGTGGTTTGTTCGCTTCGCGAACTTTTTGGTATTGACGACGAACCTGACGCCATGCAATTAACCCTTTATAGCCCAGCGCTAATAAACCCAAAGAACCTTCTACCGGAACTTTAAAAGGCTGACCATCAGTTGTGGTGATGGTGATTTTATTTCCTTGTTTCTTTTCCATTGATTTGAATTAGTAAAGAGTGCAAATTTAACAGATGCCTTTCGGGATTACTAATTTGGACTGATGATTTTACTCAAAGATTAACTTTTGGTTAAACCATACCAATATTGATTAATGGTAGGTATTATGCACACCCTTATATTGCAGATTAACGAATGAGCGTAACGTTGCCTTGAATTTGTTGGCGAACGCCTTCTTTTAATTCGACTTCAATCATGTAAACATATACACCCTGACTGGCTTCAATGCCCTTGTAGTAGCCATTCCAGCCATCTGACTGTGTATTTGGGTCAATGTTTTCAGTGCTAAACATCAACTCACCCCAACGATCGTAAACTTGCATTGAAAGGATGGATTCGAGGTCGGTTCCAAATGCAAAAAGATAGTCGTTCATATTATCCCCGTTTGGTGTAAATGTATTAGGGACAAAAATTTCTGTATCGAATACAGGGACTACAAAAATGGATACCTCATCAGAAGCAATACAACCGTAGTCATCCCAAGACGTAACCGTATAGGTATTTGAAAATAATGAGTCGAAAATAGGCGTGGCGCAATCGACACAACTTAACCCTGCCGGTGGTTCCCATAAAAAGGTTGAACCGCCTGCAGCATAAATTACTGTGGTTGTATATTCCTCAATATATTGGTCAAGACCGGCATCAACACTATTTTGTATTACATCAATTACAGTTGAAGCTGAATTCGTACAACCGTTTGCGTCTGTGTAAGTATACGTTGTAATATAACTGCCGGTTGCATTCGCAAAAGCAGGGCTGAATTCCTCGCCAACTACACCGGTTCCGCTAAAAACACCACCTGTTGGTTCGCCTATTAAAATAACTGGGTCGCCTTCCAGACAAACAACTTCAGGTGCGGTTATACTTGGCGCAGGTAAAGGATTAATGGTAATGGTAAATGTTTGTGTTTCAGGGCACCCGGGGCTTGTATAAGAAATTGTGTATGGTCCGCCTGGTGTACTGGCATCCAGGTCGATTTCACCTGTTGCTCCATTTATTACAATGGCAGGGTCTGCAGTAAAATTGCCACCCGGATTAAGTACATAATTTGGTAATGTTTCGCCTGTGGCACAAAACGCTCCGCTGCTGTATGAAAATGTAGCGTCGGTAAGTGGTAAAATTTCAATAATAATCGAACTACTCGAACTGCAAAGTCCAGCAGGCGTTGTATAAGTTATGGTATAAAAACTACCCGGGATACCTGTGGTTAAATCAATTAAACCGGTTAAGGCATTTACCGAAAGTGTTGCAGGGCTTACCGAATAGGTTCCTCCCGGTGTTGCAACGCTAACAATTGCCGCAGTTCCATAATTACAAAATGAAGTTCCGTCATAAGCAAATGAAGGGTCATCCAAAGGGTCTATAGTAATGGATGCAGTAGATGAATTTGAGCATGGACCAGCAGCCGTTGTGTAGGTGATAGTGTAAACAGTTCCAACATCACCTGTTGCTAAATTTACCATACCTGTTGCCGGGTTAATGCCCATAGTTGCTGGTGAAATTGTAAACGCTCCGCCCGGGGTTGTAACAAACAAAGGAACTGTAGTTCCGGTAGGGCAATAATGGGTATCACTATACCCAAAATCAGCATCATCGAGTGGATCAATGGTCAAAGTTGTTGTACCTGTTGATGTACATGGTCCTGCCGGTGTGTTATAGGTTATCGTGTAAGTTGTGCCTATGGTGCCAGAAGTTAAATCTACCACACCGGTAATTGGGTCAACATCAAGGCCAGCCGGAGCAACAGAAAATGTTCCTCCAGGGGTGCCAATGGTAGTAGGTGAAGTTGTTCCGGTAGGGCAATAACTTGCAGCACTGTATGCAATTGTTGGATCGTCGTCGTAAGTTATGGTGATGGAAACGGTTGATACACTTTCACAAACAACACCTACTGTGTAAGTAATGGTATAAGTTGTTCCCGGAACGCCTGTTGTCAGGTCAATTTCACCCGTGGTGGGGTCAACATCCAGTCCTGCGGGGCTTGATGTAAATGTTCCACTGCCTAATGCAATATAATCAGGAAGTATAGTTCCCGTTGCGCAATAGCTTGTTGCAGGGTATGAAAAAGTTGCATCGGGATAAGTAATGATGGTTACCAGGTCGGATGCAATTTCAGGGCAAAGTCCACCGGTATTATAAAAAATAGTGTAGGAACCCGGAGTTGTTGCTGCAAGGTCAATTTCCCCGGTAGCTGGATCAATAACTAAACCTGTTGGCGAAAAAGTAAATGTTCCACCAGGATCACCGGTAATTGTAGGCGTCGCGTAGCCATCAATACAATAAAACAAATCGTAATCAAAAGACGGGTCAGGGTCTTCAACGAATACGGTTATGTCTTCTTCAACATCTGCTCCTGCGCAATTAACGAAAACAGCTGTATAAGTAGTTGTGGTGGTAGGGCTAACAGTAATGCTGTCTCCATACCCAACAATTGCTCCGGCGGGATCGTACCAAACAACACCATTAGGTACAAAGCGAGTGCTTTCATTTGCCGCAGTCCAAGGTGTTGAGTTTCTACCCGGTGCTGTAAAAGCCGTTAAACCATCGAGGCTGTGAACACCTTGAGTGGCAGTTCCACCGGCCCAACCCATACAGTTTGGTTTATTGGTAATATGGTTTTCGATGATATTGGATGTTTCGTTAAGAACAATTTGAAATTTACCTTCCAAACCGGTACAGCTAAACATGGGAACATTATCAAAACTTACCACAAATTTTCTGTTGGGAGCAACTCCTATAGTTTGATACATAATGCATGAACCTACAGGTGAACATAAGCCCGGATGCCAGTCCTGCCATGGCCCCATAATACAATTTTTAGGTACATCTGGGTCTGTTGAAGGAATTGCTTCAGAGGTATAGGTAGTAACTAATGCACCAGGTCCGCCAAAGCTGAGCCAGCCATTAGAGCCCACATAACATTGGGTGTATTCTTCTCCTAAAAAGCAAAAAGAAAATCCCATGTCAAGTGGTTTACTGTATGTATCGTCTTCGAGGCCTGCACCGCCTGCACCACCGCCGGATTTAGGGACTTTTGTGCCTCCGTATACTTCCGGGCTGTAAGGCATAGTTTCAAATGTATAACTTGATGTACCGTAAGCAGGAGACGAAAATATGAGTAGGGTAGCTGTTCCACCCACACAAATAGTAGTATCAGGTGAAGCTACAATTTGCGATTGTGCTTTGCCGAAAAGGGTTAGAGCAATAAAAAAGACTAATAATCTCCTCATTATCAGCTAATCGGATTGTGTGTTTGTAAAAAGTGGTGCAAGTTAAGCAAATAATGAAATATAAAAAAGTGTGATAAAAACACTGTGTGGATTAGCTAAAAAGGGCTTTGAACACGCTTATTCATAAACTGATAGAGCAATCCAGCGCTCAGAAAAAATGCCCCAAAATGCAAAAAACCCACCAATTGGCAGGTTTTTGCTCCCCAACCTGTCCCGATA
>DAORKJ010000043.1:2214-29700 GCA_035439505.1 Chitinophagales bacterium | reverse complement strand
CACCCTCCAAGGATGCACCAAGCATCCGCAAATCTTCAGGTTCACCTCATCATATCCTTCCCGAAGCGAAAACCCATTTGCTAATCATCTAATTTGCTAATTACCCATCCTTTTTCGTGCAATCACAAACATTATTACATTAAGTATCTTTGCACTTCGAAAAGCAGAAATATGAATATAATTATCCCAATGGCCGGTATGGGGAAGCGAATGAGGCCACACACACTGACAGTCCCAAAACCCTTGATACCAGTGGCCGGAAAGCCGATTGTGCAGCGTTTGGTGGAGGATATTGCGCAAACTACCGACGAAAAAATTGAAGAAATTGCCTTTATAGTTGGCCGTTTTGGCAAGGAAGTAGAAGACATGCTTATTCGTGTTGCCGAACAATTAGGCGCCAAAGGGAAAATTTGTTATCAGGATGAACCACTTGGAACAGCGCATGCCATTTTATGTGCCGGCGATACACTTGTTGGCCATACCATAGTTGCTTTTGCCGACACTTTATTTAAAACCGATTTGAAAATTGATACTGCTGCCGATGGTATAATTTGGGTAAACCGCGTAGACAACTGGAAAAACTTTGGTGTGGTTGAATTAAATAACGATGGTGTAATTACCAATTTTGTCGAAAAACCGGACCATTTTGTGTCCGATTTAGCTATAATCGGGGTTTATTATATTAAGGATGGGGCACTTTTGCGCAGCGAAATGCAATATTTGCTCGACAATAACATTAAAGAAAAAGGCGAATACCAGCTAACCAATGCGTTGGAAAGCATGAAACAAAAGGGGTATAAATTTACGCCCGGAAAAGTGGAAGAATGGCTCGATTGTGGTAATAAAGATGCCACTGTATATACCAATCAGCGCGTGCTGGAGTTGAAAAAAGGAAAGGAACAATTAATTGCAGGCAGTGTTAAAACTGTCAATAGCGTAATAATTGATCCTTGTTATTTAGGTGAAAATGTGGTGATTGAAAATGCCATTATTGGTCCGCATGTTTCGATTGGAAGTAATTCAACAGTTAAAAATTCGTTAATACGAAATTCTATTCTGCAAAATTCAGTTACTATTGCAGATAAAAATATCGCGAATTCGATGATTGGAAGTTTTGCCGTATTACAAGGTAAACCCGATGATTTGAGTATCAGCGATTACAGTACTCAGGCATGATAAAAACCATTAAACAATTTTCTCTTCTCACTGCATGTTGCCTTATGTTGTTGGCAGCGGCTTGTACAGGAAGTAAATCGGCACAAAATACAAATCCTTCAACAGTTTCGCCCAATATTACTGCAAAGAGTAAAAAAGGGGTAGACACTGCTGCTATTGAACGCGATTACATCGACGCATGTAAATTTATGGCTTTAGGTGAGTATACTAAAGCAGTGGAATTGCTCAACAAAATTGTTAAACAAGACCCGGGAAACGATGCATCATTTTATCAGTTGAGTCGTATTTATTTCGATTTTGGTCAGGCTTCTGATGCACTTGCCTATATTAAAAATGCTGTCAACCTAAAACCTGAAAATACCGAATACCTGTTACAGTATGCCGATATTTTAGGCTATAGTGCCAGTTATTTAAAAGCAGCAGATATTTATACTGTTGTTGTAAAATCCGGCAAAGCCAACGATGAAACTTATTATCGTTTAGCCTATAGTTATGAAAAGGCAAATAAAATAGATGATGCCATTAAAACAATGATGTCGTTAAAAGATATTATTGGAAAAGAAGAAGGTGTGGTTTTTGAATTACAACGTCTGCATGCATTAAACGGTAATTATGAATCAGCCATTACCTGGATGAAGGAGCTGATAGAGATGAATCCCGGTAACACTACTTACATGCGCTTTTTGAGCGAATATTATGAAAAAAATAATCAGCCGGAACTCGCAGCCGAAACATTTGATATTTTATTAGCAACAGATACCAATAACACCGATTTACAATTTAAAAAAGCAAGTTTATTTCAAAAATCGGGTGATGAGAAATTGTATTACGACACCATGCGCAAAGCGTTTTTAAACAGTGCCGGAAATATTGATACTAAAATATTTTACCTCGTATTATTTGTAGACTCTATTGATAAAAAACAATTTGTAATGAAAGATTCTGTGCTTAAATGGACAGAATATTTAGTGACTGCTCATGCCGACGATGCAAAGTCGTTTGCCATGCGTGGCGATTTTTTGTTTTATAGCAATGCGCTTGAATCGGCTGCCGCTAATTATTCAAAAAGTATACAATTACGCAGCGATATTTTTGATGTTTGGATAAAAATGTTTTACATCTGGTCCGATTTAAGAAAATACGATTCGTTGGTAGATGTATCAGCAACAGCTATTGAATTGTATCCTAATCAACCGGTAAGTTATTATTTTAATGCTATTGGTAATAATCAGTTAAAACAATACAACGAAGCTATAAAAGTATTAAAACGCGGATTACCCTTAACTGTTTCGAACCAGCAATTACGCGCAGATATGTTTACTCAGTTAGGAGATGCCTATCACGAATTAGGCAACCATATCGAATCGGACAAAGCATTCGAAAGCAGTATTGAGATTGTAGCGGATAATCCGTATACCTTAAATAATTACGCGTATTATTTATCGTTGCGAAACGAAAAGCTCGAAAGAGCAGCAGAAATGTCACTTCAGAGCATTCGCATTGTGCCCAACAATCCTTCGTTTGAAGATACTTATGGATGGATATTATACCAGCAGAAAAAATATACGGAAGCAGAAAAATGGATTAATAACTCCCTGCGCAATGGTGGAGATAGAAGTGGGGTTGTAAACGAACATTACGGTGATGTTTTATATCAGTTAGGAGATAAAGAAAAAGCAGTTGAATACTGGAAAAAAGCCAAACAGTTAGGTGAGGCATCAGATTTGATTGATAAAAAAATCAATGACAAAATGTTGTATGAATAAGCAAGCGGTTTTTTTTATTGGATTATCCATTTTTTTGTTGTCGTGTAAAACCACGCAAACCATTTTTAACAGAAATGTAAAACCGGCTTCTGCTTACGAACTTGACGATAAACTCGAAGAAAAAAAAGTAGTTTTTCAAACTTTTAGCGGAAAGGCAAAAGTAGATGTAGCATCAGTCAATATCAATCAAAGTTTTTCAGCCCAGATTGATATCCTGAAGGACTCCGTAATTGGCCTTTCACTCCGTGTGTTAGGTGTAGAAGGCGCAAGGGTAAAAATCACCCCCGACAGCATAGAAATAATCGACAGGCTTAATCAGGAATATATTCCCCGCGACATCGATTTTATTAAATCCTCGTTCAATATTGACGCCGATTTTTACGATTTACAAAATCTGATAGTCGGCAATCCGGTTTATTACGACACTACCGCCCTCAATACCGGTGAAAGTGACGACAAATATGTACTATTAGCAGAAAATACTGTTTATAAAAACACACTTTGGTTGAGCCCTGATTATGACATCTTACGTATGTTTATCCAGGATTTAATCGCAAATCGCACCCTTACGCTGGATTATGATGCGTATGAGAAAATAGATGGAAGGCAATTTGCGTTTATCCGTAACATATCTATAGATGCACAAGATGACCTTACAGCGCATATTGAGTTTACCAAAGTCGAATTTGACCAGCCATTCGGGTTTACCTTTACTGTTAACCCCAAATACAAACGCGTCGACTAATACAGAAGCGAATTTAATTACACCGATTTCGCGTTTTCCTTTTTATGGTATTGTTTTAATTGTAATAGCGTTGTTGCTTGCACAAGGTTCTACTGCGTTAGCACAAACCGGCGACAAAGCAAGTTTGCAATCAAAATACAATAAACTACAAAACGAAATAAAAGACACAGAGGATTTACTCAACAGCACAAAAAAGAAAAAAGAAAATTCTTTAAACGATTTGAAACTATTGAATCGCAAAATTGACATGCGTGAGCAGGTGATAAATAACATTGCACAACAAATGCATAGCGTTAATCAGGAATTAAACAGCACCAATGCAGCTATTAATGCCATGCAAAGTGATATGACCGAATTAAAAAAGCAATATGCTCAAATGGTATATTACACGTATGTGAATGATCAAGATTACAAACCATTACATTTTATTTTTTCGAGTAAAAGTATTAATGAAGCATTTCAACGTGTGCAATATATCCGTTCGTTTCATGGTTTCAGAAAAGAACAAATTGTTGCAATAGAAGAAATAAGTGAAGATTTGACTAAAAAAATTGAAATTATTGAGCAGGAAAAAGCGGAAAAAGAATCGTTGTTGAGCAAAGAAGAAAAAGAAAAAAAGCAACTCGATAGTGAAAAAGCAAAAAAAGATGAGGCCGTTAAAAAATTGCAAACGCAGGAAAAAGATTTAAAGAAACAAATCGATAAAAAGAAAAAAGATGCGGCCTCTTTAAAAAATAAAATTCAGGCAATTATTTCGGAAGAAATACGGAAAGAAAAAGAAAAAGCAGCTGCTGAAGCAGCCCGTATAAAAGAAGCAGAAGCAAAAAAGGCTTTGGAGCAAAAAAACACCAATACCAATACCAGCACAGCAACAACTACAAAAACCACAGAAAGCACAACTACCACCAAAACCGCCGAAAAAACAACAGAAAAAGTCAATCTGGGCTTAACCCCGGAAATGCAACTCATTTCAAAAAACTTTGCCGGCAATAAAGGTAAATTACCATGGCCGGTCGAACGTGGAACAATTACCGAACGTTTTGGAAAACATGCGCATCCGGTTTTAAAAGATGTAATTGTTGAAAATAATGGTATTGATATTGCCACAACTGAAGGCACTGCAGTGCGCAGTATATTTGATGGTGAAGTAGTAAATGTAATTTTTAATCCTTCGTTCCAAAAAGGCGTAATTATAAAACACGGCGAATATTACAGCGTATACACCAATCTCGAAAATGTGACCGTAAAAGCCGGCGACAAAGTAACTACCAAACAAAAAATAGGCACAGCCTGGGAAGACCCCGAAGAAGGCAAAACTGAAGTGCACTTAGAAATCTGGAAAAATACAGTAATTATGGATCCTGCGTTGTGGATTAGTAAATAAGTTTTGCATGAGGGATGAGTGATGAGTTGTATCCAACAATTGGGGATTTAATACTGCTATTTGAAATTATGGAATGACTATTTATTCATACCGTTGCACGTTTGGAAATAATTGTAAATTCGATTAGAATTAATTCGCAGAATTTGATTAGTGATACCTAACCTTTTAAAGTAAAATAGTAAGGGAATTGGAAAAGCCATTAATAAACAAAAAATATTTACTTCAAAAATATCCGGGGAAAGGCGGTTGGACATATGTTGTAATTCCCGAAGTGCTTCAGGATAAGCGAGCACCTTTTGGTTGGGTTAAGGTAAAAGGATTTATTGATGACTTTGAAATAAAAAGTTACAAGCTAATGCCATTGGGTAACGGTCAACTTTTTTTACCTGTTAAGTCGGAAATCAGAAAAAAAATTGGTAAGCAGGCAGGTGCTTGGGTAAATGTGGTTTTATATGCTGATAACACACCATTAGAAATACCGGAAGAATTGTTAGTTTGTTTAAAGGAAGATCCAATTGCTTACAAAACATTTTTAAGTTATACAGAAGGTCAACAAAAAGAATTTATCGATTGGATTTATTCAGCGAAAACCGATGACACAAAAGTTCGGAGAATTGCAGCGACGCTTAATAAATTAATAAAAAAGGAAAAACTAAGAGACGTGAAATAACAATATTAGTAGATTAGAAAAATTATCGTTTCCTAACGCTAATTTTGAAATCCAAAAATTAGTGGTTTTGTGGTAAGGTATATTAAAGCACAGGGTAAAAAGTATAGACAATTAATGATAAATTGTTTAATTTGTCTATTATTTACATCTTGTACCAATTTATGGTGCTAACATACCTTTATCAGTTAAATCATTTATAAACACCAAGATGACCGACGAGCAAGCAGTTAATATTACAAAAGATGTTTTTGCGTTTATCACAACAGCTAAAACAATTTCAGATCTATCTCAACTTCCTGAACACTTAAGTTTGATAAGTAAGCATAAACTACCAATTAACACCTACCCTAAAATTGAATTTAGCATAAGCGAACAAGAAATTCAATCATTAATAAAAAATGAGATGCTTAATAAAGATCACGAATTCACATCAAAAATAAATAGTAGTTTAACAGACCCTCTGACAAAACTACTATACGCTACCGTATGGAAAAATGGTGACCTAAAAAAAATAAAACATATCATTAAAGGTATTTTAGACGGTGCAAATCATAACAGTCAACAAAGCGAGGCATTAGTATTCTATCAATTTGGCAAGTATTTAACTAAAGTTCCTGGACAACCAATCATCGACCAACATGTAATTCGGGCATTTGGTATATATAAAGCAACAAATTTAGCCGAGATTACAAAGTTAAGGCATATGAAAATTATCGACAAAAATCATATTGATATTATTGAAGCCTATAAGGTTTGGCTTACTTCCGACGCCATACAAAATGAACTGAAAAACAATGTTGATTACACTTACCACATCGATAATTTGTTATTTGCAACCGGTAAAACAATTAAACAACATAATTAAAACAACTAAATTAAGTAACCTAATTAGCCATCTTTAAACAATTAATATAATGCCCAATTATTAAGGTGTTTTTGTTAATTCCAACGAAATTGATTGAAATAAACAAAACTAAACCGATGTTAACGACTATTAAGGGCCATTGAATATTGGTTGAAATACATTTTACACCACATTATTTTGTATAATTGTTGAGTTTTAAAGTGGTGCCTATGAAAAACAAACTTTGGTTGTTTGTTAGTTGCTTGTATTTGTTTTTTCCAAATGTGACATTTTCTCAAATTACATTTCAAAAAACATATAACGGAGCAATTGCAAGCAAGGGGAACTCGGTCATTCAGACTTCAGACGAAGGTTATATTGTTGTTGGCTCAAGTACACAAGCTTTTGGCTTAACCTATGAGGATGCCTATATCATTAAAACTGATAAGCAAGGTAATGTGGAATGGACAACTTTTTATGGCGGGCCATTTGACGAAGTTGCTTTTTCGGTGCGGGAAACTGATGACGGAGGATTTATTATTGCTGCTAATACTAGTAGCTATGGTGCCGGATACTGGGATATTTATTTAATTAAATTAGATAAAAATGGCAATTCGGAATGGACCAAAACAATAGGAGGAAATAACGATGATCGTTGTTATGCAATTGAACAAACCATTGATGGGGGATTTATTATTGCAGGTACTACATTGAGTTTTGGAACCGAATATTATAACATTTATCTTATTAAAACTGACAGCAATGGTAATGAAGTTTGGGCAAAAATTTTTGGCGGAAGTGGCGGTGATTATGCCTACGATGTGCAGGAAACCGAAGATGGAGGTTTTATCATTACCGGTGATACGCAAAGTTTCAGTGCAGTTGGATATACGGATGTTTACCTTATTAAAACAGATAATGCAGGCAATTTGCTTTGGTCAAAAACATATGGTGGCCCCAGTAATGAAGTTGGGAAGGCAATCAGTCAAACCTCAGATGGCGGCTATATTATTGCCGGTATTACACAAGGATTTTCAGCTTACCCCAAATCTGATGTTTATTTGATTAAAACCGATGAATCCGGGAATATCATTTGGACGAAAACACATGGTGGAGAAAGTTATGATAATGCCACCTCTGTAGAACAAACAAATGATGGCGGCTACATAATTGCGGGAAATACCAATAGAGCAGTTGACGGTGTTTTCAACTGTTATTTAATTAAAACAGATGAAGTTGGAGATGTAATTTGGACAAACTCCTTTGGATCTGTTGAATATTATTATGGCGACTATTTTGCACATCAAACAATAGATGGGGGATTTATCATATCAGGCACTACTTATAATTATGACGGTTTTTATAATGCAGTTTATTTAGTAAAAACCGATGCATTGGGAAATACCGGTTGCAATGGAGAATATATCAGCACTGTATCTGATACACCCGAAACGCAGGAGTATAATACGTTTGGATTGGATTCTAATATTATAAGTATTACGTCTTCGCCAGTTGATATTTACAAAAACGGAGATGACACAGCTTCCACTATTTGTTTTAATGAAATTGAAACCGACAATTCACTGTGGGTTTATCCCAATCCATGTATAAACGAAGTAATAGTAGTAGGAACAGCAGATGATGGTGAATTAATAATTTATAACATAGCAGGACAGGCAGTCTTGCGCAAAGAAACGGTTACTGCACAAACAATAATAAATACAACACAACTCATTCCTGGGATATATTTATTAAACTACAGCAATGGAGATAAAACAACAAGTATCAAGTTAATAAAATATTAATATTCTTGTCGAGCAACCCAATTGTTCACAATTTTAGGTACAAAATGAATGCCCTAACTATAAAAAAAGTAATTAAGCTATATTTTTATACGCTTGCATTTTATAAGGCACAAATTTTTCATTGACCTTATTTATTATTTACATTACACTTTGGAAAAATATGTTATGTATGAGCTCCCTGATAATTTACACGCTCTGTTGTGTACCTGTTAAGATTATATACAATTTGATTAATTAGTTCCATCCTTTCGTTTTGTGTATGTCCGGCAGGGAAATTAATTACAACAGGCAGTTCTGATCGAATATCTCTGCATGCCTGTGTAGCACTCCCTGTTCCATTGTGTTGATTGACTTCTACCCAACCCGAAGCATCTCTTCTTTCAAGTATTGGCATGTAATGATTGTTATCGTGAAATCCACATCGGTATTCCGTGTCGTCATCCCCTTGGAAATAGACACCAAAAAATTGAAAAGGCATAAGTATTGATTTTATTCAAAGAGTTTATCAAGTATTGCTTCTTTTGCCTCTGGTATTTCCAGTAGCTGACTTATAAAATAATCAAAATTTTTACCCTGCTCACCAATTCTTAATCCTAATATTTCCGTGTAATCGATATTTAATAAGTCACAAAGTTCTTTACCTGTCATTGCCATATCTGTCGTTATTTTTTTCTTAAACCCTGCCACAATTTTATCCTTGTCGTTTTGATTAAATGAACAAACGTGAATAGAAGTGGTAAACTGCAATTTTTTTGATATATGATTTTCAAATTTTTGCAGCAAAGCAACTTCTCCTGCGGCCTTCTTAGTATCAAAATTGTCGCCATCCTTCAATTCAATGATATAACAGTGTCGATGCGGTGGATCAATTTCAAATACTAATAAATCGGGCTCTTGATCTGATTTGAGTACAGACTTTTTTATTGCTTGTTTAGTAATGAGATAAGTACCTGGTGGTAATTCCTGTTGAGAGAGGAAGCTATCAACATCCGCTATGCTTTTTGAATGCGTTATAATTACATGCTCAAGTTCATTCCCGGAGGAGATTACAGATGCCTGAACTCTAGAAAGTAAATGTCCTAATAACTGATTACCAAAAAGTCTTTCGTAACCTCCGCCCGATTTGCGTCCTTTACTGTTCTCAATTAGTGCCATTTTCTTGGTATGGGTTTCTTAAATCCGAACCTATGAATATCCGGTTTATTTGTTTGCAAGCCTCCATTACATTATAACTTCCTGCACATGGGTCAATTACATATTCACCTTCATTAGTTACAGCTTCGATCAACGCTTTTTGCAACTCAAGTGGTTTTTGATGGGGGTGAATTTTTCCAACAATCTTTTCTGTCCAAACATCCGGGATATTGTGTTTAGTCCAAATTCCCTTTGCTTTTATTGGTAGTTTTTGAATTATAACAAGGTATTCTGTTTTTCTCCGTGTTCTATATCCCATTCCAATTTTTCCCTTATCCCAGGTAATAAGATCAACTATCGATAAATCAGTGTCTTTTAACCAACTTGCCACACCTTGGCATAAATGAAATTTATCAACCCATAAAAACAAATGCCCACTCGGAATAAGAACCCGTCCAATTTCTTGAATAAATTCTGAAATAACTTCCTCAGACATTTGGCTTAATTGAGACCGTTCAATTTGCCTGCTTACGCCCTCATTTCCGTATTTCATTTTATCCATAATTCCTCTATATTGAGGATCAAAAAAACACACTGAAATTGAATTACTAAATATACCATCCAAAAATGTAAGCCCATCCATTACATTAGGCTCATTTGTTTTGATGGTATCACCTATTATGACATTTTCAAGTTGCTTAATTACAACATTCCTTTCTTTGGAATAAACATTTAATGATGACGTTTCTGATTTCACACTTCCAGTACTCATTTAAATTGATTTATTAAGTGGTGCTCTATTTCGCAATCCTTTCAATTGATTAACTAATTTATTTTTTACTTTAAAACTGTGTTATAATATTTTTTTCATTAAAAACACTATAAGCAGCCATGTGAAAACCTAACAAATACTTTTCACTATTTTCTAATTTTACACCCGGCTTTCTATAATTCAACATGCTTTAAAACTTAGAAAACATGCAAATTTTCAACCAAAATTAACGTTTTCAATCTATCACCTGCTATTTGCTGGCAAATCAACATATTCTAGGCATGGTGGTATAAATTTGCTTTTCATAGTAGTCTTATTGACCGATTGTTCCCTACCGAATAAAAACCTTATCTGCCAATTTGTAGGTGGGACGCATATTTCAGAGCTACCTTACTACAAGTTGGTTTAAACGCAATTAGCATCAAACTTATCATTACTACTTTGATTTTTTGCGAAATTACACATTACTTTAGATTCCAAACAACGGCAAAGAACAAGTTGGCTATCGCAATATTAACCCACATGTTACACTGCTTTCAGCATAAATATCGGATATCTTTTGGTAAAATTTTCACTATTACACTTCATTTTTTTAAATTTTTCCGCAAAGCGCAGTAAAATAATACTAAACAAGCAAAGAAACCTATTGATTTCACACTCGGTGTCCTATACAAGTGCTTTACCAATTGTTGTCATTACCTTGTAAATTAAGCGGTTTCCCAATTTTAAGCTTAATAATTGAATATGATTATGAACTTTCAAAACCTAAGGGCAATATTAGATAAAATCAAATTATTAGGATTCTAAGTTGCCCACTGTTATGTTCAATGATGTGGTATAAACATGGCAAATAAATCCTGATTGAATCAAATATAGGCAGTGTCGTGGAACAACACTTCCTTTTAGGGACTAAACTAAAACCGTTTATTAATAAATGCCTGTTAATCAAAGCACCCCATCCCCCAAACACCTGGGGTATTATCTCCTCAAAAATTCTGACTAACTTTAGCGCTGCCTTTTAAAGGTCAATTCAACAAATCAGGCATCGTCATTTTAAAACAAAACAGCTTGCTATGAAAAACTACTCAGTAGACATATCGAAAAAATGGGATTACGAAAATGGGTTTTATTTAACTTGTGAAACGAGTAGAATTGGCAAATTTCTCAACCATCTGGAAATCTATAATCATATTCTCGGAATTGAAGGTGATATTTTAGAATTTGGTGTTTACAAAGGCGCTTCTCTGGTGCGCCTTTTATCATTCAGAAATTTATTGGAAAATGAATCAAAAAGAAAAGTATACGGGTTTGATATATTTGGCAAATTTCCTGATTCATTAGCACTTGAAAGTGATATACAATTTGTCCATAATTTTGAAAATGCCGGAGGTTATGGTATCAGCAAAAGCGACCTGGAAATGTTACTTAATAAAAAAGGATTTAACAACTATGCTTTAATTCAAGGCAATATTTTAAATACCATTCCTGAATTTGTGGCGAATAAAATTTCCGAAAAAATTGCCTTATTACATATCGATGTTGATGTGTATGAACCCACTAAAGTGATATTAGAAAACCTTTGGGATAAAGTGGTGCCGGGCGGTGTAATCATTTTAGATGATTATGGCATTGTTGAAGGTGAAACAAAAGCAGTGGATGAATTTTTTGCCGGTCAACATATCACCATTAATAAACCCAAGTTTAATAACCTCCCTTCTTTCATTATTAAAAAATAATTGGAAATAAGGTAAACTTAGTAGCATTCCGGTTTATTGCCTTAGGTGACATCGTTAAAAATAATTTTAAGATAAAATAGTATTTTATGATTAAAATGAAATTGATAATTGTATCCTTCATTTTTTCTTATAGCAGCGTTTGTGGTCTGGCTCAAAATAATAATGCCAAATCGATTGATGTTTTAAAAACTGAGACAGCAGCAGCAATTCAGTCGAATTACGATAGGTATAAAAATATCGCGTTAAGCATTTGGGATTATGCAGAGTTAGGTTATAAAGAAACTAAAAGTTCAAGTTTATTACAAAGCACATTAAAAGATAATGGCTTTACAGTAACATCAGGTGTGGTAGGTATGCCAACTGCTTTTGTAGCAACCTATGGCAGTGGCTCACCGGTTATTGGCATATTGGCCGAATACGATGCCTTGCCCGGGTTATCGCAAGATACTTCTGCAACAAAATCACCAATTGAAAATAAACCAAATGGTCACGGTTGTGGTCACAATTTATTTGGTACGGGTTCTGTAGCTGCCGGAATAGCCATCAAAAATTTATTGGCTTCGGGTGATTTAAAAGGTACCATCAAAGTATATGGTTGCCCTGCAGAAGAAGGTGGAAGTGGCAAAGTATATATGGTTCGTGAAGGATTATTTAATGATGTTGATGTTGTTTTACATTGGCATGCTTCCGATAATAATGCAGTAACATATACCAGTGCATTGGCTAATAAATCTGCGAAATTCAGATTTTACGGAGTTGCATCACATGCATCAGTTGCACCCGAAAAAGGACGTTCAGCTTTGGATGGTGTTGAAGCATTAAATTATATGACAAACATGATGCGTGAACATATTCCGCAAGAAGCACGTGTGCATTATGTGATCACCAATGGTGGCAAAGCACCCAATGTAGTGCCCGAATTTGCTGAAGTGTATTATTATGTGAGGCATCCCGATAAAGCTACAGCAGTTGCTATTTTCGACAGAATTGTAAAAGCTGCCGAAGGTGCTGCATTAGGAACGGAAACAAAAATGGATTACGAAATTATCGGTGGCACACACGATTTACTTATTAATAAAACATTGGCAATTAATATGTTATCCAATTTAGAAAAAGTTGGTGGTGTTACTTATACCACAGAAGAAATAGCTTTTGCCAAAACAATACAATCCGGATTTACCGGCATTATTCCACCTATTAACAGTGCAGAAAAAATTTTACCACTTCAAATCGAAAGTGCATTGGGCTCAACTGATGTTGGCGATGTAAGTTATGTTGTGCCTACCGTTGGTGTTAATACCGCCACCTGGGTACCTGGCACAATAGCGCACAGCTGGCAGGCTGTTGCATGTGGTGGAACCGATATTGGTATTAAAGGAATGATGGTTGCTTCAAAAACAATGGCATTAACCGCAATCGATTTATTTACAAATCCCGAATTAATTAAAAAAGCCAAAGAAGAATTTATTTTGTCTAAAGGTGATTATCAATATCGTGCTTTGTTAGGTGACAGAAAGCCTGCATTAAATTATAGGGATTAACTTTTTGTTTTGGGATTTACTAGTTAATGGTTACGATTAATTAGTTATCCTAAATGTGCTCTGCAATTATTACTCCTTCTTCACTTAAAAAAGCCTGCATTTTAAAAAAAAGTGCCAAAAAATTTGCGCAGTCAAATAACTGCATTATATTTGCAGTCAAATAGCTACATAAATGGAAACTCGCAGAGATATATTTCAAGCCATTGCCGACCCCACCAGGAGGGCGATCCTGACTTTACTGGCATTTCAGGCTATGACTCCCGGTGCCATAGCTTCCAATTTTGATTCAACAAGGCAAACCATTTCAAAACATATTCAGATTCTAACCGAATGTGAATTGGTAGGCCAGCAGCAAAAAGGCAGGGAAATTTATTACCATATCAATCCCCATAAAATAAACGAAATTGATGCGTGGGTGGCACAATTTAAAACCATTTTAGAAATGCAATTTTCACAACTCGACCATATTTTACTTCATCAAAAAAAACATCATCATGGAAAATAATTCTAACTCCAACCATTATCAAAATGATTTCTTCCTGGATAAAACTTCCCAAACTGTCACTATAACCCGTGTATTTGATGCATCTCTTGAACAAGTTTGGAATGCATTTACAACCGCAGAAATTCTCGACCAGTGGGTGGCACCAAAACCATTTACATCGAAAACAAAATACATGGATTTTGTAGTTGGTGGCCGCAGATTTTATGCTATGATAGGTCCTGATGGACAAGAAAGATGGATATTACAACGTTACATAGCCATTACACCAATGTCCAACATTAAATTATTTAACACCTTTGCCGATAAAGATGAAACCCCGGAAATTATAGGCTCTGAATGGGATTATACATTTATTGAATACAATCAACAAACAGTAGTGCGCATTGTGATTTATAATGAGTCGCTCGAGCGTATGGAAAGAATGATAGAATTTGGCTTTAAAGAAGGTTATACCATGAGTATGGAGAATCTTGAAAAAGTATTGTCCTCAGGAAAATAATTTACTTTATTTAACATTTTAAAACTCGTATGGATATACAAAAAGAAATATCCGCGTATATTGCTTCCCAGTCCGAAGAAAAACGCAATGATATGGAGGCGTTACATCAAATGATTGTAGCACTTAAGCCGGATTGCCAGCTTTGGTTTTTGGATGGAAAAAATAGTGAAAATAAAGTAGTGTCAAATCCAAATATTGGTTATGGATTGCTGAACATGCAATACGCCGGTGGCAAAACAAAACCGTTTTACCAAATAGGAATTAGTGCCAACACAACAGGTATTTCAGTATATATCATGGGACTTAGCGATAAGTTATTTTTAACCAAAACTTATGGGCAACGTATAGGAAAAGCAAAAATAAGTGGTTATTGTATCAAATTTAAAGCTTTGAAAGATATTCAAATTGACGTTTTATTAGCGGCAATAAAACATGGATTCGCCACGACTTAATATCAAAAATTGCTTCCATATATTGGACTATTAAATTCAGAAGCAAGCATGTTCAAGGTGGAACCTCCACATATCAATTAGTAAAATTCTCTGCTTAAATTTACACCTGCTATTACAATGTAATGTTGTTGTAGAACGAGTATTTAAATTATTATCGAATTGAAAAGTTATGTGTATAAATCTGAATTAAAAATAATTGGTGTTAACCCTTATGTTGACGTACCTGATGATTTATTACAATTTTTGTTCACGGCATCAGGCAAAACCAAAGGCCATATTCCAATCACCGGGAAGGTAAACGGCAATGCCTACACGCAAACCTTAGTAAAATTTAAAGGTGAGTGGCGTTTATACATTAATACCACTATGTTAAAAAATTCACCAAAACGTATAGGTGAAATAATTGAACTATCTGTCCGCTTTGACCCCAAACCAAGAACAATTGAGGCGCCGGCTCAGTTTATTACAGCGTTGAAAAAAGAAAAAAAGGCACAAATTGTTTTTAATTCCTTATCTCCTTCACGGCAACATGAAATAGTTCGTTACTTGGCCGGTTTAAAGAGTGATACGTCATTACAGAAAAATATTACACGTGCCATCAACTTTTTATTGGGTAAGGAACGTTTTGTTGGGCGGGAAAAACCATAAACAAAAACAGGTAGTTGGTAAACATAATTACGTTTTGTTGCAAGAAACAACCGCTCCTTGGCGCAAAACAACTATAAGTAGTGGCTTTACAACTATAAGTTGTTAGTTTTATGCAAGCTTTTTTAATCGGTCAAAATACTTTTGTCGCATCAACAAAAACGATAAATATGATGCCTAATTCAAATTCAATTGGCAATAAAATTGCCGAAGCCAGAAAAAAAATTAACCTCTCACAGGCAACCCTCGCACAGCAAATTGCGATAAGTCCGCAAGCCGTGGGAAAATGGGAACGAGGTGAATCTTTACCTGATATTGTCACCCTCAACAAACTGGCAACAATTTTAGGGGTGGATTTAAACTATTTTTCAGAAACTTTTTCAACTGCTGCTGAAACAACCACAATTGAGCAAACTATTACAAAACCTATTCCGACAGACCGAAAAAAATTTGATTGGAATTGGGATATGTCCAAAGGCAATTGGGTAGATGCCGATTTTTCAGGATTAAAGAACCTGAAAGAACAGTTTAGTGGTTCCAACATGAAAAATTGTATATTTAACAATGCTGAATTAACGGCACTCGTTTTAGCCTACAACAATATTGAAAAATGTGATTTTACGGCTTCTGACCTACGAGGTAGCAAAATAGAAGGCTCTAACCTGCTAAATAATCAATTCAACAAATGCTCATTTATAGATGCTGTTTTTTTGAAAAACAATATCAGTAAAAACGATTTTTCAGAGGCGGATTTTTCAGGGGCAGAATTCATTAATGGGTATTTTGACAGTAACACGATTAACGATGTAATTTGGAATATCACTTCCTTTAAAAATACCGGGTTCGGCAATATAACATTTAATGGAAAAATGCAAAATTGTCATTTTGAAAATTGTGCCTTTCATAATGTGAAGTTTCAAAATATGGACATAACCACTACCTTTTTCAAGTATAACCGTAAAATGAAAAAAGTAGTTTTTGAAAATTGTAAGGTGGATAAATTAACCTATGCATTTTTGAAAAACAATCAGGCCAACTTAACGGGTTTAACAATAGTGTAATGTATTCGTATTAAAGTGTATTGAAATTGAGTTTCAGCGTTTGTATCACTTATAGTATTACTAGTTATCACACTTTTTATTAAGTTTGATGAAATTTTAATAATACCAATATGAAAAAAATGACCTGCAATCAATTAGGTGGTGCTTGTGATTTGGAATTTCACGGAGACACCTTTGAATCAATTGCCAGCCAAAGCAAACAGCATGCTATGGAAATGTTTCAAAAAGGTGACCAACCTCACCTAGCTGCCATGCAAAAAATGCAGGAAATGATGCAATCGCCAACAGCCATGCAAGAATGGATGATGGCAAAGAAAGCCGAATTTGATTTGCTTTGAGCAACCTATTGAAATGTATTTAGATTCATTTTGTTCCTTGAAGTTTGTTAGTTACATTAGATTATGGCAACCAAAAACAAAACAACTGTCACAACTCAAAATGTAGATGACTTCATTGAATCATTTGTTGATAACCAACAAAAAAAACAAGACAGTTTTCAGCTCATTAAGCTGATGCAGCAATGGTCAGGCTTTGAACCACATATGTGGGGACCTTCCATAATTGGATTTGGCAGTTATCATTATAAATATGCCAGCGGACATGAAGGTGATGCGCCAATGATAGCTTTTTCGCCGCGCAAAGCTGCAATTTCCTTGTATGTTTTTGTTGCAAACGAGGAAAATAAACATCTCCTAAACAACCTGGGAAAATTTAAAATGGGTAAAGCCTGTATGTACATCAAAACCTTATCGGATATAGATACTAACGTTTTAAAAACTTTGTGCGAAACAACTATCGAACACCTCAACAAAAATTATACTTGTGCTTGCAAAACCACAAAATAATGTTTTAACCATTTTGTTATCAGAATATTTAAAAAGTTCAATTACTTTTACCCGTCCAACACCTAATTAATAAACTGAGTTAATTTTTAGCACCTGTAGTATGAAATTTTTTGTGTTTTGTTTATTCCTCACGCTGACATCCCTATCGTTTGCTCAAAACGATTTGAAAGACCAATTTCAAATATTTACTATCAACAATAAAAAATTAGGTAAAGTTGAATTTTGCACTTTTAAATCTACAATCAATCAAAAAAAACCTATACTTATATTTATTCACGGTTCCGGTAATGAACCAACTTTTGCTTATCAGCCGGATCTAAAAACTTATGCCTGGAAAGGATTTTTAGAAATAGAACAGTATAAGGACTTATATCATGTAATTTGTGTTTCCAAGCCAGGCATTCCACTTTTTGACACCATTCAAAAAGATCCGGTAAATTTTAGTACGACTTATCCGTTAAACGATACATTTATTCAACAATATTCTCTGGAATGGAGAGCAGAAGCCGCATCACTAATAATTAATCAGGCTATAAAACTACTCCCTGTTGATCAATCTAAAATAGTCGTAATAGGCCATTCTCAAGGCGGACAGGTGGCTCCAAAAGTGGCAGTCCTCAATAAAAAAGTAACGCACGTAGTAATGTTAAATACAAACGCACTAAATCACTTATACGATTTTACGTTGCAGGAGCGACTCATGTCATTTACTGGAGAACAAACATTTGAGCAAAGCCAACAAAATATCGACAGCTTATTTTCCGAATACGCCAAAATATTTGCCGAACCAAATAGTCGCGAAAAATTATTTTGGAATGAAACGTATTACCGATGGGCTAGTTTTAGTGATGAAACCCCGCTGGAGAATATGTTAAAACTCAAAATACCCATCTATATGGTAGCAGGTGGAAAGGATATTTGGCAATCGTTTGTTATGAATTCTGATTATGCGCAAATTGAATTTTTACGTCATCATAAAACCAATTTAACTTATCAGGTTTATCCAAATGCCAATCATTTTTTACAAGATGAAATAGTCGAGAATGGCAAAACCGAATATGTGAATATTAAATCGCAAATTTTTAAAGATATTCATGAGTGGACAAATAAATAAGTTATTATAAATAAAAAAGCAGTCTTAATTTTGTGAGACATTACTATATCTTTATAAGATTACCTATTAACAACCGTAATGACAAAAGAAATCTTAGTTACATCACCCGATAGCGAAATTATCAGCACAAGAATATTTCAATATGATAAAAACCTGGTGTACCGTGCTTGGTCAGAACCTGAACACCTGAAAAACTGGTGGGGTCCTGCAGGATTTACCAATACTTTCCATGAATTTGATTTTCAGGTAGGTGGTAAATGGGTATTTACTATGCATGGTCCTGATAAAGGAAATTACGAGAATGCCTGCACCTTTATTAAAATTGAACCTAATGCACTTATTGCCTGGGACCGTATTTCTAAACCTTTGTTTCAAGTTGTTGCTACTTTCGAAACAATAGATGATGGTTACACCCTGCTCACATTTAAAATGCTATTTTATTCAGCTGAAGACTGTGGAAAGTTAAAACCGTTTGTTGTTGATAAAAATGAAGAAAATTTCGATAAGCTGGAATTGGTGCTGGCTAATATGTAAAATAATTATTCAAAAATAAATCTGATTATGGCAATTTACGATATTTCTGAAATGAAGAACGCTCCTGCTACATATTATCATGGAACAAAAGCGATTCTCCAAATTGGCGATTTAATTGAGCCCGGATACGTATCGAATTATGGCAGTAGAAAAAAAGCCAATTATGTCTATTTTACTGCAACCCTCGATGCAGCTATTTGGGGCGCCGAACTAGCTGTTGGAGAAGGTTCCGAAAGTATTTATATCGTGGAACCATCAGGAAATTTTGAAGACGACCCTAACCTTACCGACAAAAAGTTTCCGGGAAATCCAACAAAGTCATATCGTACTAAAAGTGCTTTAAAAGTTGTAGGCGTAGTCGAAAAATGGGAAGGTCATTCCCCGGAATTATTGAAAGCTATGAAAGATAACCTGACCCGTTTAAAAGAACAGGGTATTGAAGCAATTGAGGATTAATTAAAATAATTAGAATACTACAATATTTCAATATCCAACAATTATCTTTATTGTTGAATATTGTTTAAAATAAATAATGTTGAAATATATATGTATCGTTATAGTAATTGTTTGCCTTAGCGCCTGTGTGCCAATTAGGAAAGCGTTTGCGGATAAACAGCAACTAACCTTTTTAATCGACAGTTTACATCAAGCCGACCAGACTTGTGTTGAAATACAACCTGCCGATAGTGCAGCAGCCGCGTTTCTAAGAGTGAAAAAATCTAATTATCCTTTTATTGCTGATATTTTTAAGCAATATGGTTATCCTGGTTATGACTTTATTGGAACCACAACTTCCGATAAATATTTTGTATTAGTGCAGCATAGCGATTTTAATGTAGATTTCCAGCAGGAAGTTTTACAAAAAATGAAAAAAGAAGTTGCTAAACAAAATGCTTCCGGTCAAAACTTTGCATTTTTAAGCGACCGTATAGAAATAAATAATGGCAGGCCACAAATTTATGGCACTCAAGTTAATATGAGCGGAAACACCACGATAAAACCTTGTATTGATACAGCCAATTTAGATATACGTAGAAAAAGTGTCGGGCTCGAACCCATTCAGGATTATATCAATCAGTGTAATGAAGTTTTTTATATGTTAAATCCGCAGGAAAAAGTGCACTAATTAGTTAATTTTAAACCTTTGGCAAATTCTTTTGTCTAAAAAAAGATATCATCAGGTTATATGTCCAACAAATTCCTTTTACTAATACTAATACTGCCTGTTTTTGGATGCAAAAAAGATGATGATATTATTCCGCCGGTTCATGAAACAACAATGTATTTTCCTGCTATTGCTGATACCACATGGGAAACAACATCTATTGCTGATTTAGGATGGAACGAAGATGCCGTTGAGCCTTTGTTAAATTATTTGGCCGATAAACACAGTAAATCGTTTATGATTTTAGTAGATGGCAGAATTGTGTTAGAAGCTTATTTCGACGGTCATACTGCCGAAGCGGAATGGCAATGGAATAGTGCAGGAAAAACTTTAGTATCTGCCACAACGGGAATTGCACAACAACAAGGTTTACTCAATATTAATAATAAAGTTTCCGATTATTTAGGCTCAGGTTGGACAAGTGAACCTATTGATAAAGAAAATTTAATTAACTCTCGTCATTTATTAACTATGACTTCAGGAATTAATGATTCGAGTGAGCTGGTTATTAAATTCAATTTAACGTATTTAGCTGATGCTGGAACAAGATGGTCGTATCATAATGTATTTCAAAAATTGATGGATGTAGTTGCAGCTGCATCTGATACAGAATATGAAACTTATTTTAATGAACATCTCAAAAATAAAATAGGTATGGATGGATATTGGGATGAAGGTCTCATATTTACTATCTATCACAGCACCACACGCAGTATGGCTCGGTTCGGTCTATTAGCATTAAATAAAGGTAATTGGGACGGCGAACAAATTGTCAATGCCGATATTTTTAATGAAAGTATTAATACTTCTCAAGATATTAATCCCTCCTATGGCTATTTATGGTGGCTAAATGGAAAATCCACTTATATGATTCCGGGCGGTCAGGAAGTGTATACCGGACCGTTAATTCCGAATGCACCATCCGATATGTATGCGGCAATGGGTGCGGAAGACCAACGCATTTATGTTGTGCCAGGGAAAAAAATGGTAATTATTAGAATGGGTAATGCTTCAGACCCGTTAAACCCTAGTTTCGCACTTTCCGGATTCGACAATGAACTATGGGAGAAAATTAATGCCGTTATAGAATAAATTCACACTACTGCGTTTATTAAGTTTAGTTAATAAAATGGCAAGAGGTGTTTAATTTTTTATTTTTACCGGAAAATATTTTACCGATTTAAAATTACGTTTTATCCTATGCGTTTTAAACTCCTTTTTACAAGCATTTGTTTCGTGTTGACATTCTCTGCCGGCTTTGCCCAATCAATAGACATTAGTGGCACCTGGGTATTAAATTTGGAAAAAAGTCAACTCGAAGCAAAATCCGAAGGTTTTACCGGAAGTAAATTTATTATTAGCCAAAAGGGTGAAAAGTTTTATTTAACCCGTTATCACTATTATGGTGAAAGGTCAAATAAAATTAGTTTTAAAATGAAAGCCGATGGAAAAACCCGACCTGTTAAACTCTTATTCAGAGGTAAATTGGAACCCGCGCCAACTACTTTAAAAGCTTCCATCTGGAAAAACAATTTTTCCAATATTGTCGATTACTCCTTCGGCTCATCGCAAAATGAATTAATTGCCGATGAAGTGATGAAAAGTAAACACGACAATCACCATAATATTTGGGTATTCGATAAAGTGATTTTTGAAACCACTAAATAATACAATATTGCATTGAATTGTTATCTCTTACAAAACAACTATGGCATTACAATTTAGAACCGGAACAATTTCAGATATCCCTCAATTACAACAATTGGCAATTAATTCATGGGGGCAATATGAAAAATTACTTTCACCTGATGACTGGAATAAATTGTTCACCAACCTTTCCAATTCTGATACCTATGCCGAATTACTCGAAATAGCACATTGTGAAGTTTGTACTAATGAAAATAATACCATCATTGGAATGGCTTTTTTAGTGCCGAGCGGAAATCCATCCGATATATATGAAGCTTCCTGGTGTCAACTTCGTTTTGTGAGCGTTGACCCAAATTATAGTGGATATGGAATAGCCAAAAGCTTAACCCAAAAATGTATCACTCTCGCACAACAAAACAAAGAACAAATAATGGCATTGCATACTTCTGAAATGATGGATAAGGCAAGACATATTTATGAATCATTGGGGTTTACTATCTTAAAAGAAATTCCACCGAGGTTTAATAAAAAATATTGGTTATACACCCTTAAGTTATAGGTAATGCAATGGGATAGCAGCTATAACAACAAACCTGCTTTTGATTTCAATCCGTTTAATGCTCCAAAGTATATACAAAACATGTATTCAGTTGATTAAGTAAATAATTGGAAAAAGGATACCACTAGTCAAAAAAGATGGACCCGGAGTGGACGGAGTTGTGTTTGAGATGGAAATTTGAGACATGCTAATCTTTGCCCTGCTGTCACTATCTTTAAACATTCTGATTATTATGATATTTTTGCCTTCTTTAACCTAATAACTGCGCTTGTTAAGTTATGACTAAAAAACCAAGATTTACCGGTCTCAATAAATTCCTTCTGGAATTTTTATCCATATTTATTGGTGTATTCGCTGCCTTTGCTTTAGATAATTGGAATGAAGACAGAAAGGACCATATCACGGAGATGAGCATTTTGCAGGAAATCAACAATGGTTTAAAACAAGATTTATTGGATATTCAGGTAAATACAAAAGGGCATGAATATGGAATCATTGCCATCCAACATTTTCGTAATTTAGTTTTAAATATTCCGGTAAACAATGATTCTATTACGTTCCATTATTTTAATTTATTCCGTGACTTTGTTTCCGTACAAAATAATTCCGGTTACGAAACACTTAAATCGAAGGGGTTAGAAATAATCAGTAATGATTCGCTTCGTTCCAAAATTATTGCCTTATACGAGGGCGATTATAATACTATTCGTAAATTA
Organism: Chitinophagales bacterium; assembly: GCA_035439505.1. Classification (GTDB taxonomy): domain Bacteria; phylum Bacteroidota; class Bacteroidia; order Chitinophagales; family BACL12; genus UBA7236. Next base: position 6,382 of record DAORKJ010000043.1, on the reverse strand, counting down.
GAAGAAGAGTATGATGAGTTACAATTTCAGGAAAATTATTACAAAGATTTCAATATTAAAATGTCGCCTTATTATCAACTGGATAGTTTAGGCACATTAAAAGGTGTTTTATCTCCGGTAAATTTATCTACGCCGGATAAGAATCAGATTTTAAGTGATTTTTGGAAAATGCAAAACAACCGGGTATTTATTATACAGTACTACCTGGAGGTTGAAAAGAGAATTAAAGCATTACAGACTGAAATTAATAAAGAATTGCATTAAACGCTTGGTAATGCTAATTCATGCTCAGCACCTTAAATTATCAAATTGATTGTATCTTTAAGAAGGCTAAAGTAGCATCATGCGTAAAAATTATAAACTTATTGCTGAAACATTAATAGTTTTCCTGTTAAACGGTTTATTGGCAATTGTTTTATTTGAATTTATATCAAATGATTTGCTAAGATGGTCATTGTACATACCTTTGCTGATTTTCCAGGGTTTATGGTATTATCGTTTGTATATCATCGGACATGAATGTGCACATAAAAAATTAATTCCTGAAAACAATACCGTGAACGATATAGTTGGCAGTGTAGCACTAATTCCATTGTTGGTGCCAATTAACATCTATCGTAAAATACATTATTTTCATCACGGGTTTAATAGAAAAGACGCACATACATCTGCATTAGACACCTTTGTAATAACCGGTAAATTCAAAAAGGTGAAAACTGTTTATTATTATTTTATCTGGTATTTAAGTGTGTTTTTTGGTGGTTTCTTTCTGCATTCACTTATCTCTGTAATGTTGTTTTTATTTGTACCTTCAAAATTGTCTTCTAAAATTTCACCGGCATTTAAAGGGTGGCAAATGAAGGATCAATTTGTAGCGATATTGTTATTTTGTATTGGGTTACTGTTTCATTTTGCAACCTATCAATTGCTTGGCAAACAATATTATTTATTGGTTTTAGGATTTCCCATGCTGTCCTTCGCCTGGGTGCTCTCACTGTTAGTGTATATTTTTCATTATGATACCACTATTGGTGAAGAGGTTCGTTTTAATGTGCGCTCTGTGCGTCCGGTTCCGGTTATTTCATGGATATTAATGAACTTTAATGAACACGCAACACATCATCAGTATCCAAATATTCCCTGGTATGAATTACCCTCAAAACGAAAACAATTACCAGGAGCGTATGCACTAAAAAATCAACAGACAAGCAATTTTTTTGTTGCTATTTTCAGGCAATTAAAAGGTCCTTCCATACATTATGAAAATTAATATTCGTTATGCCAAATTGGAAGACGCTGTAGCAATGGTTGAAATCAAAAATCAACTGTCGTTTAAAAACATTAATGGCACCACTACAACAGGAGGTTTTTTACTGGGAACAACTTTACAAACCTATCAGGAATACATTGCAAACGATTATTGTTTAATTGCAGAAAATGAATACCAAATTATTGGCTTTGGCATTATATTGAAAAATACCACTTTACAACAATCAGATATTTGGACTAAACGGCATGCTGCAAATTGGGAAATTGATATTACCGAATACGAATCACCTAATGTATGCTACTTCGAGCAATTAGCTTTTTTACGCGGTTACACAAGAGTAGTAATTCGTTTATGTTATCACTTACTACAGCTTGCATTTAACACGCATGAAAATTTATTTACGACAACAGTTTCATCTCCCATTTTGAACTTAGCAGCAATCCCCTTTATCGAAAAAGCCGGGGGCAGAAAAATTGGGAGTATTAACGAAGTGTATCCTGAAATCGGACTTATACTTTCTGACATCTACCTGATAGAGAAACATATTTATATTAAACGACTGGAACAATCCGGCCTCCAACCCTTACTCAACAGGATACCATACGAGTTACAAATATTTTAAAAAAAATAAATTTTTGTAACCGGCACAAAATCAACACTTTATACCTCCAAGTTCTGAGGTTTTACTCCATTATCAAAAAAAATAGTGGTAAAAATTTTGCGTAGTCATTTAACTACATATATATTTGTAGTCAAATAGCTACATATGAATTTACGCAGAGATGTATTTCAAGCCATTGCCGACCCAACCAGGCGAGGAATTTTGTTGCTTGTTGCCTCACAAGCTATGACAGCCGGGGCAATAGCTGCCAATTTTGATACTGCAAGGCCGACAGTTTCCAAACATCTGCATATTTTAACTGAGTGTGAACTGCTTACACAAATGCAGGACGGAAGAGAAATTTATTATAAAACCAACGTGAAAAAAATGAAAGCAGTTGCCGATTTTATTGAACCATTCCGCAAAATGTGGGACGACCGATTCAACAAATTAGAAGAAGTAATGAAAAAACGACATAAAAAATAAACTACTATGGAACTCAAAACTAAAATACATGCTGAAGATGGTAAGCAGGAATTGTTTATCACCAGAAACTTTGATCTGCCGGTTGAACTATAATTTGAAGCTTATACAGATTCAGAAATTGTCGCCCAATGGATGAATACCAATGTATTAAAACTGGAGAATAAAAATCATGGCAGTTACTTGTTTGAAACAACCGACCCTATGGGTAATAAACATAGGTTCAATGGCACCATACATGAAATGCAAACCAATGTATTTATTACACGGACATTCCAAATGGAAAACACAGCTTTTCCTGCACAACTCGAATTTTTAGTATTCGAAAAAATAACGGATGATTCCAGTAAACTCACTATGCATGTTGTTTACCAATCTGTAGCAGTAAGGGACCAAATATTACAATTGCCATTCGCTAAAGGCATAAATATGGCACATAATCGTATTCAGGAAATATTATCTAAAAACAATTAATATGTCGAAACGCAACAAAATTATTTATTGGGTAAGCACTTTATGGCTATCGTTAGGTATGGTATCTACCGGTATTGTGCAATTAATTCAAAAACAATCGGAAATAGATTTTATTACCAGCCTCGGGTACCCCGCCTACCTGTTAATCATAATTGGCATCTGGAAAATATTGGGCGTAGTTGTTGTTCTAACTCCAAAATTGCCGCTTCTAAAAGAATGGGCTTATGCAGGATTCTTTTTTGTTATGTCAGGAGCCATAATTTCTCATATTGCGGTAAACAATGGTATAAAAGAAATAGCGCCGGCTTTATTACTTTTGGTGTTAACAATAGTTTCATGGTTGTTCAGACCGGCAGACAGGAAGTTAGTTATTGCTTAAAGTGTAATTATAATGGAAAAAAATATTGAAAGCTATTTCAGCAAACCCAAAAAGTGGTCAAAAGAAATACAGGAAATGCGCGCTATTGCTTTAGAATGCAACCTGACTGAAACATTTAAATGGGGACATCCATGTTATACTTTAAATAATAACAATATTGTTTTGATTCATGAGTTCAAAACTTATTGTGCCTATTTATTTTTTAAAGGGGCGCTTTTGAAAGACAGCAAAGGAATACTCATACAACAAAGTGAAAATGTGCAGTCAGCACGACAAATTCGTTTTACAAATGTTGAAGATATTATTCGCTTAAAAAAAACCATTAAATCCTATATTTTTGAAGCAATTGAAATTGAAAAAGCAGGACTTAAAGTGGCTTTAAAAGAAACAGCTGCATACACCATTCCTGAAGAGTTTCAACAGGTATTGGATAAACAAAAAAAAGTGCACAAAGCATTTTATGCATTAACTCCGGGCAGACAGCGGGCTTATCTTTTACATTTTGCAGCTCCCAAACAATCCAAAACTAGGGTAGCAAGAATTGAAAAATGTTTACCCCTTATTTTAAATGGATTGGGATTAAATGATTAAAATTATATTCGTTAACTGATATCAACTATAAGGTTATGAAAAAGCAACTTACAAAAGAACAACGCGAAAGTTTAATGATGCTATTAAAAACGCGTTTTACAAAAAATATGCATCGACATAAAGGTTTAGACTGGAATAATGTGGAGGCGAAATTAATAGCAAATCCCGAAAAATTATGGTCGCTGAATGAAATGGAAACAACAGGTGGTGAACCCGATGTGGTAAAATATGATAAAAAAAATGATCAATATATTTTTGTCGACTGCAGTGAAGAGAGCCCCAAAGGCAGGAGAAGTATTTGTTACGATTACGAAGCACTTATGTCCCGTAAAGAACATAAACCTAAAAATAATGTCATCGACATGGCAAA
>DAORKJ010000043.1:0-2114 GCA_035439505.1 Chitinophagales bacterium | reverse complement strand
CAAGCGAACCATGCACCTGTTAAATTGTGGTCACAATATTTTCTTATAGTGTTGTTGACCATTTTTATTCATGAACTTGGACATTGTGTTGTCGACTGGTCTCTTGGCATTCATGCAATTCCTACTCCCGCTAAAACATATGCTTTAAATAGTTATCCTGCATACCTTGAACATAAAAGCACTGTTGGAGGTATTTTGGCAACTTTAATTATTGCAGTTGCCGGATTAATTATTTATTATCGCAATCCTTCGCGGTTTAACACTGTTTTATTAGCAGGTACAATTGCAATGCCTGTGGTGTATTCGCTATTATTTACAATAAAAGGAAGAGGACATGGCGACACCGAATTTCAATACGCGCAGGAAATGTTAGGCTTCAGTTTTTCAGGTCATGCACTTGATTGGATTTTTATAGCCTTAATATGTTGTGCCTTTTCACTTTGGATTTTACGTTCCAAACCTAAATTAAAAGCCATAATTCCTGTTATTTTTGGAATTGTATTGACATTTATTTTTGTAGTAGTTTTACAAGAATTAAATAACTTTATATTTGATCCATTGTTTGAATAATTATATCAAATAATCAATAGCCCCGATTCTAAATGAAAACTAAAAACAGTTATTTTCTGCTTTGTATTTTATATGCAAGTATTTGCGGATGTGCTGATGCAGTAAAAGCATGTTTTACATTTTCACCGGATGCACCAACTGTGTCCGCACCGGTAACCTTTAATGCAAGTTGCTCAGAAAATAGTTATTTATACATCTGGAACTTTGGTGATGGCACAGTTGATACAACAGTTACTCAATCAGTAACGGTAACCCATACTTACTCAAGTGTAGGCACTTATACCGTTACATTAACCGCAGAAAGTAAGGACGGTGTTACATTGCGTAAAGGTGATTTTACTGCTACACAGACAGTGGTAATCCAATAATTGGTAGTTATGTTTTTAGGTTTTAAGAACCCGCAATCGGTGAACCAAAAATGCCAACTGCAAGTTCAATCCAGATTAATGCAAGTACAATTAACACCAAAGCTCCTAATACCAACCTTTTCTCTTTTGATTTTACTTTACGCATGATCAATTCGATTAATAACCCCGTTCCCCCTAACAACATACCCGCTATTATAAAGTCAAAGAGTGACCAATCCACACCATTTGAAAACTGCATGGCTACCAGAGGAAACAGTAATAAAACCCCCACTGTGAGTAGGATTCCGGATAATCTTTTGTTTTGAGCTGTCATAATCTGTTTGTTTAGGATACAAATGTATTTAAAAGTACTTTGTTTTTCAAAGTAATTAATAAACTTTAACTTTTCCCCTAAACAACACCCCTTGGGCACTTAGCTAAGGAATGCGTTTTTCAATGTCCGAAATACGATAAAGCGTATGCCACGTGCAAAAAGTTTTACCTAACTTTCCATTGATATTTTTTTAATGCACCATTTTTTGTATCAAACATTAGCTTTTTGCGTAGCCACGCAGGTTACCTTTTTAACATTCTAAATAGTACTTTTATTATCGAATTAAATTAATATGGTGAAAATATTTATTAAGATTATTATTATCAGTTTAGTTTTTTCTGCCTGCAAACAAAACCCGCAAAAATCACCTGCGGAAATAAAAGTTGCCATTCAGCATGAACTCGATAAATGTGTAGAAGCGGTTAATTCAAAAAATATAACATTGTATATGAGCCTGATACCTACAGATTTCGAATTAACGAATGAAAACGGGGAGATAATTACACGTGAAGAACAGCAAGCTTTTATATTACGCGACTGGTCTATAATTGATACCACACTGCATAATATTTATGTAGTAGATAGCATTGATGTATATACAGATAGCGTTATTGCTTTCACGTCTCAAAAATGGGAAAGGTTGATGTTTCAGCGCGATGGAGTGACAAAAGATACGGTTATTACCACACAGTTACATCGCGAAACCTGGCGTTATAAACCAACAGGGTGGATGAATTATGGCATTATTGAATTAGGTGGTGAAATTTATATCAATGGTGAATTGTATATTGAATAAGCAGATTTTTTAATAAATGGAACCATTAATGTATGAGCAGAAAAGTGATACTATATATAGCAGCTAG
>DAORKJ010000042.1:0-30707 GCA_035439505.1 Chitinophagales bacterium | reverse complement strand
TGTTTCTCTGGGAACTCCGTGGTTTCGGCTGTTTAATTGGTGCATCAGTACATTTGTATATAAATTTTTTACCACAGCGTTCTCAAAGTAACAGCCACATAGGAAACCCAAAGGAACAGCCTACAAATGGTTTAAAATTAAACACACATAAAAGGCGCAAAATAATAAATACTTTGCGCCTTTTGTGTCTTTTATCGTTTCCTGTTTACCGGAATTACGAGTTAATTATCTTTATTTCACAAACTGGTCGTTACGCCATTGGCCTTCCATTACGCTGCCATCCTTAAATGTGTAGCGACCGTAGCCTTCTTTTTTATTGTTTACAAATTCTCCATCATACATATCGCCATTGGCAAATTTGAGTACAGCTTTACCTTCGTAATTACCGTTTTTAAACATACCGGTATATACATCACCCTGCACAAATGTATACGTACCAAAACCATCGTAAACACCATCTTTAAAATTACCTTCATACACAGAACCATCCTTTAAATGATATTTACCAAATCCGTTCAACAAATTATTTTCGAAATTACCTTCATATTTATCTCCATTAGAATACTCATAAATACCAAAACCCTGATATTTTCCATTTAAAAACTGGCCGGTATATTTTTCCCCCTTTTTCATAACAAAAATACCTTTGCCATGCAGGCTGTTATTCATAAATTCTCCAGTATACACATCGCCGTTGGCATACACTAAAACACCTTTGCCATTATATTGGTCGTTTTTAAATTCGCCGGAATAAGAACTACCATCCGTAAATTTGTAAACTCCTTTACCATTTTTTAAATTGTTCGCAAACATGCCGGTATACACTTCACCGTTATCGTATTTATATACACCTTTTCCATTGTAATCACCTGCTTTAAATGTGCCGGAATACGAACTGCCATTAGCAAACGTATAAACACCTTCGCCTTCATAATTATCTTTCGCAAATGAGCCTACATATTTATCACCACTGGCAAAAGTAAATTCACCTTTACCGTGTTTCATATTTTTTTTGAATTTACCGGTATACGTATCACCATTATCCCAACGGTAAGTTCCGGTTCCTTTTTCACAATTTCCCTGAATGCATCCTGCTTGTGCAAACATCTGATTGCCCATTATAAAGGCAATTACTACAACAAATATTTTTTTCATATTTTGAATTATTTTTTAGTAAGCAAATAATGGAAATGACTTCGCAAATGCAATAACTTCTGAGCGCACTGCAGCAATCATAGTTTCGTCATCGGGCGACATAATTAATCTGTCAATCCACTCAACTATTTTCACCATATCATTTTCTTTCATACCACGTGTAGTAACAGCTGGGGTACCAATTCTGATTCCACTAGTAACAAATGGCGATTTATCATCAAAAGGCACCATGTTTTTATTTACCGTAATATGAGCAGCACCTAAAAGATTTTCTGCTTTTTTTCCGGAAATATTTTTGTTGCGTAAATCAATCAACATTAAATGATTGTCGGTTCCGTCAGAAATAATTTTATATCCTTTTCCAATAAATGCTTTTGCCATTGCTTGAGCATTCGCAATTATTTGTTTGCAATAACCAACATACGATTCACTTAAATCTTCGCCGAAGGCAATTGCTTTTGATGCGATAACATGTTCCAGCGGTCCGCCTTGAGTTCCCGGAAATACAGCACTATCAATAATAGCACTCATCATTTTCACTTCACCTTTTGGAGTTGTATGTCCCCAAGGGTTTGGAAAATCTTTTCCAATCATAATTAAGCCACCACGAGGTCCGCGTAATGTTTTATGTGTAGTAGTAGTAACTATATGACAATGAGGGATAGGGTCATTTAATAATTTGGAAGCAATTAATCCGGCAGGGTGCGAAATATCTGCCATTAAAATAGCCCCAACGCTATCTGCAATTGCTCTAAAACGGGCATAATCCCAGTCGCGAGCATAAGCACTTGCGCCGGCAATAATAAGTTTAGGTTTTTCTGCTTTGGCAATAGCTTCCACCTTATCCATATCGATACGACCTGTTGCTTCTTCTACCGAATAAAATACCGGTCGGTATAATTTACCGGAAAAATTCACAGGACTGCCATGTGTGAGGTGACCACCATGAGAAAGGTTAAACCCAAGTAAAGTATCACCGGGATTTAGACAAGCCAGCATAACTGCTGCATTTGCCTGAGCACCGCTATGTGGTTGCACATTGGCAAACTCGGCTCCGAACAATTTTTTCACTCTGTCGATTGCCAGTTGTTCTGTTTCATCAACAAATTCGCAACCGCCATAATATCGTTTGCCGGGATAACCCTCTGCATACTTATTGGTCATACAACTACCCATGGCTTCCATCACCTGTGGGCTGACAAAATTTTCACTGGCAATAAGTTCAATGCCTTCGGTTTGACGATGTAATTCTTTATTAATAATGTCGAATACTGCGGTATCTCTTTGCATAGTTGGTTATTTGATTTGGCAAATGTAATTAATGGTGAGTAAGAATTCTATGATAAAACAAAAAAAGGCTGCCTTTATCCGGCAGCCTTACTATAATTAAATTAATTTAAATTAATGATTCATTATCACTCTTTCGTTTTGTGATTCGTTGCCTGCAGTTAATTTAATAAAATACATGCCATCAGCTAAACGATAATCCTGAAGATTAATAGTAACTGTATGTTCACCAGGTGTGCCGGAAACATTTTGTTGTTGATTAATTATAGCAATCAACTGACCAGTTACACTAAATAATTCGATACGGATATCTTCCTGATTTGCACTTAACTGATAATTAATAGTAACAGGTCCATTGGTAACTGATGGTGAAACATCAAGACCGATGTTAGCTGTTACATCATCAATTGCATTAGTTGTTCTGAAATGTGCTGTCGCATTTTCTAAATCGGAAATCGTAAAGAAAATATCAGCAGTAAATGGATCAGGGTTAGCAATATGGTTTTCTAATTCCCAATAATCGAAAGCAAATCCAGGTGCCGGTGTAGCAACTAAATCCATCATATTACCGCTTACATATACGGTGCTATAAGGATAAGTTCCAGGATAAAACGCTTCAACAGAAGCAGTTCCTGCGCCCGGAGGATATACGTCTAATGTAAAATCATAATTAGGTAATTCTGTTCCTGCAAACCATGCAGTAACGGTATCGGCACTGGTTAATGATACATAAACGCTATCATCTGTAGTACTTGGCAGCGGTGAGTGATTATTAAATTCCCAATGGTCGAATGTAAATGTTGGGTCGGCGATTGCTTTAAATTCTAAATCGGTTCCACCAAAATAAGTTGCAGGAAACGGATAATAACCCGGAGTAATTAAATTCACTTTCACATTGTTAGGGCTTCCAACAGGTTCAACCTGAACTACAACGCCGTATGCTGCAACATCAAAACAATCTTCAACACCACTTGGTAAAAACGCACAACGTTCTTCGATAAATTCACGAAGATCATCGTAATTGCTGCTCCAATCTGCATATGAGCCACCCCATCTGTCGGTATGACGTTCCATTTCAGGGTCCATTACTGCGCGCATACTGTCTAATCTTCCCAAAATAACTTCACAATCGAATGTGGTGCTAATCATATCTCCAAAACGGTTGATATAATCATCTTTAAAATTTTCGTTCACCATTAATTCATTGGCAATATCAATATGGCCGTTCGGGTCAACACCACCTAATGAAAGCGGATCACATGGATCGGCAGTAGGTGAGTCATCAGGAATACCGGTATAATTAATATAGTGACCGAAAGTGGCATCTTCATCCCATAACACATAACGCCATTGTAAGGCTCCACCTGCAGGATCATAACCTCTCCACCATGCAGTATTCCAGTTCAACCAGTCGGAACAAACTGAAAACGTATTCACCAATATATAATCGATTAAACTTTGCGTATTAAGGTTATCCTGCACATAATCATAATTGGCAGGGTCGGTCATGTCGTTGGTAGTTACAAACGTTACAAACGGGCTCCAAGGTGCCATGGTGCCATATTCAGCCCAGGTTCCACCCCAGCATTTGATATAGTCCATTTCATATTCACCCTGGTCGTAATAATAATCTGTATAATCTGCATCATCGGCCTTCTCACGCGTATCGTATACACCCCAATAATCGCCGTTGAGGAACATAATATTAAAGAAAGATGAACGCTCATCAAGTTCCAAATCGTCTAATTGAGCAATGTGGTGAACAAAAGCATCACGCACGTGCGCACCACCATCAGATGATGGATAGTTATCGTTTGCACCTGCTTTAGAAATCATACGCTGATAACCTGTGCGGTCTGTTACATCGGCAAAAAATTCGTGGTCGATATCGTTGTCATAACCAAACTGATCGTGCACAATATAATCGAAACCTCTTTGGTCGTAAGCCCATGAGTCATTCCCGTGTTCATTAAATGAACCAGTAGCTTCATCAATCAAATTAAAATCTTTGTCAAAAATTTCAAATGAGCCAATTGGTTGGATTCCCCAACCGGTAGCATTTAATAAGTTATCTATTTGTTCCCCTGCCACAGAAATTATCGGCATTTCGGTTGTTTCATCAATGAAATAAGTATTAGTAGAGCAAAGTGATAATAATGTATCTGTAGAAACAGGATATGCAACAGTTCTCAAAACTGTAGTTTCATCAATAGTGATCGGGCCTGTGTAAGCTGTTGCAGCAGCGGTAGGAAATGCGCCATCTGTCGTATATCGAATTACCATATTAGGTTCTTCAACAGTGATAGTAACAGTTACCGAACCGGCATAATTTCCGGAATTTGGTTCCATATCCGGTTTTTTAGCATACGCAATTTTGGTTGGTGTACTGTTAGATGCATTAGGTGTTGGGTCGGTATAAATTCTCCAGTCAGCACCACCATTTGGTGAGCGTCCCCAGCTATGGTTAGTTTGATTTACTTTGTCAATTTCCAATTCGTCTAAAACAGTTCCTGCAGCATCGGCAAAAACAATTTCTTCTGAACCTGTAGTTTGTGTCAACTTAAAATTGGTGTGGTAATTAGTTCCAACTACAGTGTTACGGTTTGAACACCAAAAACGTACAAAACCACCTGCGGGAATATTTACCCCGGCCGGAATTACATATTTAGTAGGGTCGTCAGCATTATCACTTAAGTGATAACCGGCAAGTGCAACTGCTGAAGCGCCTGCATTATAAAGCTCAATCCAGTCTTCGTATTCGCCATAATTATCGGCGATATCGCTAAAATTTGAAGCAGAATATTCATTGATAACTACCTGAGAAAATGCACAGGTGTAGGTTACAAATCCTGCGGTTAAAAGGAGGAGTAAACGTTTTTTCATATAATTTTCAATTACTTGATGATTTGAGTGCCAATGATTTGAACCTATAAATTTACGAACGAATTCGATTATTAGGTTGAAACTGACACGAAAATTACAATCAAATGGCTAAAAAGTTTAGTTTTTGTCACAAAACCCCAAAAAATGTAGTTCTGCATATTTTACAGGATGGGTTAACTTAGCGCCCTAATTCAACAGCATGAAGGCTATAATACCAGTTGCCGGGGTAGGAACCCGTCTTCGTCCACATACATACTCGCAGCCCAAGCCGCTTATACCGGTTGCGGGTAAACCCATTTTAGGTTTTATCATCGACAGGCTGGTGAAAGCAGGATGCACCGAGTTTGTATTTGTGATTGGTTATTTGGGTGAAAAAATCGAAGCCTTTGTGCGTGAAACTTATCCTGATTTATCTACGCGTTTTGTGATTCAAAATAAACGAGAAGGTTTAGGACATGCCATTTATCTAACTAAAGATTATGTATCAAAAGGCGAAGATATTTTTATTGTTTTAGGTGATACCATTTTTGAAGGAGATATCGAATCGGTGATACAAAGTACTGATTCTGCTTTGGGATTAAAACGTGTTGATGACCCTCGCGATTTTGGGGTTGCTGAAGTTGATGAAGCATTTAATATTATCCGCGTGATTGAAAAACCTTCCATCCCAAAATCAAATTTAGCGTTGGTAGGTTTATATAAAATTAAAGAAAGCGAACAACTATTTGCTGCACTTGAACAAATTATCAAACACGAATTTAAAACGCAGGGAGAATATCATTTAACTGATGCATTAATGTTAATGATTCAACAGGGAATTCCGTTTAAAGGTTTTAAAATTCAAAATTGGTACGACTGTGGTAAAAAAGATATTTTGTTGGAAACCAATGCCATTTTATTAAAAAAATTAAACCCTGAAACATCACGCCAAAGTGGGTTTCACAATTCCATTATTGTTGAACCCGTGAGTATTGCAGCCAATTGTGAAATAAAAAATTCTATTATTGGACCCAACGTAACATTGGGTGAAAACACAACAGTAAATTATGCCATTGTCCGCAATTCCATAATTGGAAATGATGCCACAATCGACGATGTTGTTTTACACGATTCGGTAATTGGTAGCGACACATTTATTAAGGGTTTAAGTCAGAGTTTAAATATTGGCGATAATACTGAAATTGATTTAAGTCAGAGTTTTGATTAATTTTTTTTCATCAATTAATTTTATTGTTATTGGATATGGCAAATCGTATTACTTCACTTTTTAATATACAATATCCTGTTATTCAGGCGGGCATGATTTGGTGTAGCGGTTGGGAATTAGCAAGTGCTGTTTCCAATGCGGGAGGTTTAGGATTAATTGGCAGTGGCAGCATGTATCCGGATGTACTTCGCGAACAAATAAAAAAATGTAAAGCGGCAACAGATAAACCTTTTGGTGTTAATGTACCCTTGTTGTATCCGGATATTGAAAAACATATTCAAATCATTATTGAAGAAGGTGTAAAAATAGTTTTCACCAGCGCAGGAAGTCCAAAAACCTGGACTGCCCATCTAAAGCAACACGGTATTACAGTTGTGCATGTGGTGAGTAGTCGCAAATTCGCTATTAAGTGTCAGGAAGCCGGAGTAGACGCTGTTGTTGCAGAAGGATTTGAGGCTGGTGGTCACAATGGAAGAGAGGAAACAACAACACTTTGTCTGATTCCTGCGGTTCGTGACGCTGTCACAATTCCCGTAATTGCTGCAGGAGGTATTGGCGATGGCAGAGCGATGCTGGCTTGTATGGCCCTGGGGGCAGACGGAGTGCAGGTTGGCAGCCGTTTTGCAGCCAGTATTGAAAGCAGTGCACATATCAATTTTAAGCAGGAAATTATTCAAACTGACGAGGGAAGCACTACCCTTACCTTAAAAGAAATAACCCCGGTTCGATTAATCAAAAATAAATTCTATCAGGAGGTTGAAGCCGCCTACCAGCGCTGTGCCGGGCCCGACGAACTCAAAACTTTATTGGGCCGCGGAAGGGCAAAAAAAGGGATGTTCGAAGGCGATTTAGCCGAAGGTGAACTAGAAATTGGACAGGTAAGTGCCACCATTCGGGATATCTTGCCTGCAGCAACCATTTTGCAGGAAATAATAAAAGGCTTTGAAGCAGCAAAATTGCGACTTTTAGCCGATTAATCGTGTTTTCTTACAAAAGGTCACTTTATCCACATAACCATGTCACATATTCCCTATTTTTGTACAGATGAGTATGAGAAGTTTATTTTTACCTTTATCCACTAACGTTTTAAGTATGAAGACTCTAACTGTATTTTTATTAGCCATTAGCATGATGTTATCGTCGTGTTATAATGTTGATGAGCTGCCGGAAACTAATAAGATTACTTACATTGTTACCGGAACTCAATTTGATGTTATTTATAAAGATGAAACAGGAAACAACCAGTATGTGTATGACCGCGAAGGTGTCTTCAAAGTTTACATTGAAGATATTGTTGGCGACCCTGTTTTTATTTTGGCTAAAGGCAGCGATGATTTAAAGGTGCATATCCATGTAAAAGATGGTATCGACACTGTTCGCAAAGCCAAAGATGCCGGTTCAGAATTAGTTTACATCGACCTGGGTTCAAGCAGGGTTGAGTAATAGCATTAAACTTTTTACAAAGAGGATGTCTTTTATAGATATCCTCTTTTTTTTGTCCCTATATTTTTAACATAAGACCTGCCAGGTTTTAAAAACCTGGCAGGTCTTTGTCTATTTAAAGTTATTTCTCAACCAAATTAATTTGACCCCATTTATGGATTAACTCCTGCTTTTGCATCACATGTGGGTATTTCATTTCTAACACTAAATAAATATCTTATGCAAAAGTTACTTTTTCCTTCGCTGCTCGTGGTGCTGATAGCATCAGGCATTTTAATAGGTGCTGAATCTAATCGCACACCGGAAGTAGATTTTACCGGAACATCTAAAATATTTGGATTGATTGTAGAATCCACTTACGGAACACCATTGGTAAGTGCCGAACTTACTTTAGATAACAAAACAAAATTTCATCCTGATGAAAACGGTTTATATAGTATTGAAAAATTAGCAGCAGGTAAATACACTTTACAAGTGTCGGCAACCGGTTATGTCGCTCAAAAAATCCCTATTGAAATTGCTGATGGTGAATCTAAAGAAATAAATATCAGCATGGCTATGCAAGTAAGTGTATCAGGCGATTCACTTCAGGTTTTACAAATAAAAGAAAATGTAGAAGACAAAAAAGGTGAAGTTGCTTGCAAGGTGGTTGCTCAAAGTAACAGTGTGTCATTTGATGCTATCAGCTATATGAGTCTTTCAATAGATGAAGAATTTCATGGGGGTGAAGTAGTGCATAATACTGAAGCCTATGATGTAATTAATGAAAATGCATTTAAGACAGTTGTGGGCAATCCTTTATCTACATTTTCGATTGATGTAGACAATGCTGCTTATGCCAATATACGCAGGTTTATTACTTACGGTCAAACACCTCCAAAAGATGCAGTGCGTATTGAAGAAATGTTAAATTATTTTGATTACACTTATGCCGCACCAAAAGGTAATGACCCATTTGCAATTAACTACGAAATGAGTGAATGCCCATGGAATACCGAAAGCAAATTAGTAATGATTGGATTACAGGGAAAAGATATTGATTACAGCGAAGCTGCTGCCTCTAATCTGGTATTTTTAATTGATGTAAGTGGTAGTATGAGTGATCAAAATAAATTGCCTTTAGTAATTAGTTCTCTCAATACCTTAGTTGATAATTTAAATGAAAAAGACCGTGTGGCATTGGTTGTTTATGCAGGTGCTGCCGGAGAGGTATTACCTTCTACCCCATGTAATCAGAAATCAACAATTAAAAACGCACTGAATAATTTACAGGCAGGTGGTTCCACAGCTGGCGGTGCGGGTATTAAACTTGCGTATGAAATTGCTGTAAAGAATTTAATTCCCGGAGGAAATAATAGAGTAATTCTTTGCACCGATGGCGACTTTAATGTAGGTGCCAGTAGCGATGCAGAGATGACAAGACTGATTGAAGAAAAAAGAAAAACAGGTGTATTTATCAGTATTTGTGGTTTTGGAATGGGGAATTATAAGGACAGTAAAATGGAAAAAATTGCCGACAATGGCAACGGTGCGTATTATTATATTGACAGTGAAAAAGAAGCCAAAAAAGTATTTACTACCGATATGCGTGGCACATTATTTACCATTGCAAAAGATGTTAAAATACAAATTGAATTTAATCCTGCTTTAGTTGAATCGTATCGATTAATTGGTTATGAAAACAGAATATTGGCAAAAGAAGATTTTGATGATGATACTAAAGATGCAGGTGAATTGGGTGCCGGACATAAAGTGACTGCTTTATATGAATTAAAATTGCGTAAATCTGCCTATCAGCCATCGGGTATAAACAGCACTTCAGGCACTGTGGAAGATTTAAAATATCAAACCACTTCCATTAAAAACGATGCTTATAATACCGATGAAATTATGACTTTAAAATTGCGTTATAAAGCACCTAACAGTGAAACAAGTAAACTTATTGAGAAGTCGCTTTTTAAAACAACCGTTCCATTTGCAAGCACTTCCGATAATTTCCGTTTTGCCAGTGCTGTTGTTGAGTTTGGTATGTTACTTCGCGATTCAGAATTTAAAGGTGATGCCAGTTATGATGAAGTATTGAAACTCGCTTCTTCTGCAACAGGAGCAGATGCGAATGGATACAGAGCAGAATTTATTTCTCTGGTAAAAACATTTAACGGTTTAGCTAAAAAATAATTATCAATATGTGGTTGCCGGCCGGTGTTACTGAGGAGTGCACCGGCCTTTTTTATGTTGTAATTATTTGAGTTAATGCAGATGTAATATCAGGAAAACTAAACTGATATCCTGCAGATTGAATTTTTGCACAACTAACATTTTGACCGGTGAGCACAACTGCACTTAATTCACCTAAAACAAGTTTTAACGCAAAGGCTGGAACAGGCATTTGTAAATACCATTTTCCACTCACTTGCTTATAATGTTGGATGATTGATTTTAATGAAACCGGATGTGGCGCAACTGCATTATATACGCCTGTTAATTTTTGTTGAATACTATACAACATAATTTGACCAACATCCTGAATGTGTATCCATGCATATATTTGTTTACCCGAACCCATAATAGGTAATACCCGCAGCGATTTTGTCTGGACAATTTCTTTTAACGCACCACCATTTTCGGCCAACACAATGCCGATGCGCAGCGTAACAAGGTTAATACCTAAAGCTGAAAACTTTGTTGTTGCATTTTCCCATTGCCTAACAGATTCCGATAAAAAGCCATTGCCCGAAGCATTTGTTTCATCAACAGGCAAGTCTCCCGTTTCACCATAAAATCCAATTGCCGAAGCTGCAACCACCTGCCCAATATGATGGTTGTGTTGCTGCATCGCGGTAATAAGCAGTTCCGTACTTTTTGTCCTGCTTTCAATAATCTCCTGTTTTCTTTTTGCGGTCCAGCGTTTTCCTGCAATGGACTCCCCTGCCAGATGGACCAAAACATCGGCCCAAAGAATTGCCTCAGGGTCTATATAACCGGCATCAACATCCCACTTATACATTTTAACATCCTTAAGTGGCTTAACACTTCTGCTGAGCCAGGCAACTTCATAACCATTTTGTAATAAAATACCCGTTAAATGCCTGCCGATTAACCCTGAACCTCCGCTGATTAAAACCTTTTTCATACACCTGTCAATATTGAGTTAAAGTTAATATAACAATCTGCTATTCATACAGTTTAAAAAAATCAATATTATTCATTTACTTTGGTGACTAAAGCACTACCATTATGAGCACTAAGTTTCCTGTCCTTTCGACCCTGACTATTGCAACAGCCTTTTTACTTGCTTCATGCGGAGGAAATGGCGGTAACAACAAGAACGACATTTCAACCCTTAACGTTTCAGATAAAATTCGGAATAAACGCATTGCTGATGCAACAAATATATTGCCGGAATGGAGCAAAGAAAACATTGTAGTGAACCATTGGCCGGGTGATCCTGATAATTTACATCCAACAAACGGTGGCACAGCATCACGCAGCTGGATATTGCAATTAACTGCGAATTATATTCTGCGCAACGATGTAATCAATTTAAATGTTTGCCCCGATCTTGCAGAAGCTATGCCTGAAGTTTCGGATGACAATTTGCGTTATACTTATACCTTGCGCAAAAATGCTACATGGGACGATGGCAGTGCTATTACAGCCGAAGATTGTGTATTTATGTTAAAAGCAAACCGTTGTCCGCTTACCAATAACCCGATTACTAAATCATATTTTGAAAACATTCAGGATGTAATTACTTATCCTGATAATGCGTATAAATTCACGATAGTAATGAAGCAGGAGGAAATAAATAATATTAATTTCTTAAGCGACTATCCGGTATTTCAACGCAAATATTATGACCCGAACAATGTTTTGGCGAAATACACATTTGCTCAGTTTAACAATCCGGATTTTAACACTGATAATGAAAAAGATTTATTAGCATGGGCAAATAAATTTAATGATGCGGCATTAGGTAACGATATCAGTTTATTAAATTATTCCGGTGCCTATAAAGTTGCAGAATGGACACGCGGACAAAATTTAATTCTTGAACGCAAAAAAAATCACTGGACACAAAAATTAAGCAACCCTAACGAATATGAAACCAGTTTCCCTGAAAAAATAATATTTAAAATAATCAAAGACCCAACAGCTCAAAAACTGGAATTTGGTTCACAAACTTTAGATGCTTCGGTGTGGTTATCAACGGTAACTGCAACAGAATTAATGGATGGTGGAAATTTTTTAACGCATTATAATATTGAATTCACCGACAACTATAGTTACAACTATATTGGTTTAAATATGAAACCTGATGGTGTAACGCACAAAAAGTTTTTTGACGATGTTAAGGTGCGCAGAGCAATGGCTTATTTAGTGCCTGTTGACGACCTGATTAACGTTATTACATTAGGCCGTGCTAAGCGGATGGCAGGTCCGATTTCACCTTTAAAGGATGAATATAATACTAATCTGAAGCCACTTCCAAACGACATTGCAGCGGCGACAAAATTATTAGATGAAGCCGGATGGAAAGACAGTGATGGTGATAATATCAGAGATAAAGTGATTGATGGTGTAAAAACCAACATGCAAATTGAATTTAAATATCAGGCCGGGCAAACATTTGTTGAAGAAACTGCCATCATGATTAAAGAAGCAGTTTACAAAGGTGGTATTGAATTAATTTTAATTCCGATTGAAGGAAACACACTTAAGGAGCATTTACAAAAACACGATTTCGATATGTATATGAGTGCCTGGGCAGGTGGTTCATTACCCGAAGAGTTTACACAATTGTGGCACACTAAATCATATTCAACCGGAGGTAGTAATTATGTTGGATTTGGCAATAGTGAAACCGATGCCTTAATCGACCAGATAAAGGTTACCATGGACGCAGAAAAACGTATTCCATTGTCGCAAAAAATGCAACAAATTATTTACGATGAACAACCTTATATTTTCTTGTATTCAGCGTATCGGAAAAATATTATTCATAAACGTTTCGGTAATCAGGTAATGACATTTGATCGTCCGGGGAATATATTAAACCACTTGCGATTGATTGCTTTATATGGTGCTCAGTCCGGCACGGCAACAAATGCAACGGAATCAAATCAATAAAATCATTAGTTGGGAAATAATTCCGCCCTTACTGTATTTTTACAAGGCAATTGAACTCAGGTAATGGGCAAATATCTTCTCAAACGCATATTGTTTTTTATTCCAACGCTGATAATTATTTCGTTATTGGCGTTCATTATCAGTATTAATGCACCCGGTGACCCGCTGGACAGGATGGTTTCTGCTCAGGAATCCGGAGGAGAGTTCAGCACACAAACAGCTAATACTGCAAAAGAAAAAGAGCGCTGGCGCAAAAAACTGGGTTTAGATTTACCTGTGTTTTATGTGAGCCTAAGTAATGCAGCAACACCCGATACTTTATATAAAGTTTATGACGACAATGAACGCACTGCGTTAAAACGATTGATTAGTCAATACGGTAACTGGGAAAATATTGCTGCCTGGAATAACCAATTACATGCTTTATCTACAGCCATCAACAGAATGATTCCGGACACCAGCAATTTTGCGGTTTATGGAAAAAATTTTGTGTTAGATACCATCATTGAAGCCAAACAAAATATTGGTGTGTTAATGTACAGTTATGAAGAAGCACCAATTCAACTTCGATTAAATACTCTAGCACATTACGCAGCAACATATCCTTATTTTGAACCTATTAAAGCACAAATATTAAAAACAAAAGCGCTATATGAGCAATTAATTTCCGAAAAACAAATAGCAAAAACCTGGATACCGGCTATTCATTTTTATGGTTATAATCAATACCACCGCTGGATTTTTGGCGATGGCAACTGGTTAACCGGAAAAGGTAGTGTTGATTGCAAAGGATTGATTCGTGGCGATTTCGGATATTCTTATGAAACAAAATTGCCGGTGGGGAATGTAATAGGTGAACGAATTAAATGGTCGCTGTTTTTTGCATTAACATCTGTAATACTTGCTTATTTAATTAGTTTACCCATAGGCATTAAGGCAGCAGCGAAAAAAAATTCTCCATTTGACAAAACATCTTCTGTCATATTATTTGTTTTATATGCTATGCCAACATTTTGGGTGGCGACTATACTATTAATGTCGTTTGCCAATGTAGAGGCATTACATATTTTCCCGGCAAGTGGTATACAGCCGGTTACAGGCATTCCGGATGACGCCAGTTGGCTGACTACCATCAAAATGCGGCTGCCATATTTAATATTGCCTACTATTGCATTTACCTACTCTCAATTAGCATTTTTAAGTCGTATTACACGTGTTTCCACTTTGGAAATTATAGCGCAGGATTATATTCGCACAGCAAGAGCAAAAGGACTTTCAGAGCAAACTGTTATTTATAAACATGCGTTCAGAAATGCGTTATTGCCTATTATCACGGTTTTTTCCAATATTTTTCCAATGGCGATTAGTGGTTCTGTAATACTGGAAACTATTTTCACCATTCCGGGTATGGGCGAGCAGGTATTTCATGCCATAACTACCAAAGATTATCCGGTAATTATTGATGTTTTTACCTTAACCGGTATATTAACTTTATTGGGATATTTAGTGGCTGATATTTTATATGCAGTAGCAGACCCTCGAATTTCGTATGCATCAAAATAAAGCATGAGCAAAAAAAACAACGATAATCAATTCAGTTTCAGGAAATATGCGATGAAGCAATTCAAACATAATAAACCTGCTTATGTTTCGGTGTATATATTATTGTTTTTTTCAGTAATTGCCATTTTTGCTCCTATTTTAGCTAACGAAAAACCTTTATATATTCATTATAAAGGAGAACATTTTTTCCCTGCATTTTCCTTTAAAAATAATTATTACATCAACAACGTTGATGGCAGTTCTGAAAAAATTCAGTTAGACATTGCCGACTGGAAACAAATGCAGTTCGATAAAGTTGTTTGGGCGCCCATACCTTATTCACCGGGCAAAAGTGACAGGTTAAATTCAGGCTATAAATCACCGGGAGGAGAACAATTTTTCAAAGATAAAAGTGGTGCTGTAGTGCCCATCCCAGGCAGGTTTCGACATATTTTAGGTACAGGCAGTCGCGGTGACGATTTAATGGCCGGATTAATTCACGGTGCACGAATTTCATTAACCATCGGATTTATTTCAATGGCAATTGCCACACTCATAGGATTATTTTTAGGGTCGATGGCGGGGTATTTTGGCGACAATAAATTAACAACCAGCAGAGGACGTTTCTGGATGGTAGTAATAGGCATTTTTGTTGCGTGGTTTTATGGTTTCCAGGTTAGGCAATTTGTGTTACAGGAAGCCATCAAAACATCGGGTATCACTTTACTATTACAATTGTTACTCAGTATTTTTATTGTAGTAGCCGTTATATTTTTGTTTTCACAACTTGGCCGTTTAGTTGGCAAATTACCATGGTTAAATTCTAAAGTGAATATTCCGGTTGACGGATTAGTGTCCCGCACCATAGAAATATTCCATAGCATGCCAACCTTTATTTTAATACTCACTATAGCTGCTATTGCAAGACCTTCGTTGACCAATATTATGATTATAATTGGATTAACATCGTGGACAGGAATTGCCAGACTTACTCGAGCTGAATTTTTACGCATACGCAATCTCGAATATATTCAGGCTGCCAGGTCTTTGGGATATAATGAATATACTATCATGTTTAAACATGCCTTGCCAAATGGAATGGCACCGGCTCTGGTAAGTATAGCTTTTGGTATTGCATCTGCAATTCTGGTTGAATCCAGTTTATCCTTTTTAGGCATTGGTGTGCCGTCTGATGTGGTAACATGGGGTTCGCTGGTAAACGATGGTCGTGAAAAGTTCAGTGCCTGGTGGTTAGTTATTTATCCGGGTTTAGCCATATTTATCACAGTAACCGTTTACAATCTTATTGGAGAAGGGCTTAGAGACGCACTTGACCCTAAACAAAAACGGTAATTTTTATTCTGTACAATTCCATTTTAGGCAATCATCACAACTTTGCCATTTTATAATCCTGTGAAGGAACTAAGCTATTTTTATGTAATTTTGAAAATAATTATCCGGCAGAAGCAGTTATTAGATAAATTCGTGAACGTGAACCGAATATTGATAGTATGTATGATGATTTTTTTGGCTTGGCCCTCTTTTGTCCAGGCTCAGCAGATATTTATTTCTGACCCCCAAAAAATAAGCACGGAATTAATCGGTTATAATATTCTTGGTAAAAATAAAAATGGTGATGTTTTAATCTATAAGAAATATCGTTTTGAAGATGAAATAGATATTTATGATAAACAAATGAGTTTTAAGCGCCGCAAAGAAATTACCATCAGAAGTTTAGATTACGAAACTGTAGAAGTATATAAAACCGGAGATAATATTTATCACTTTTACACGCACAAGGACAATAAAATGCAATATCTGTCGGTGCAGCATTACAACAGCGACCTTGAGAAAAAAGGTGTTCCGGTGTTATTGGACTCTACATCACAAAAACTTGGCGATAGTTTTACCGAATTTAAAATAACCAAAGCAAATACGTCGCCGTATTATTTAATCTACAAATACGAGTTGAGCGCCGGGCGAATTGATAAATTATTTACATTGGTAATGGATGCGGAAACAAAAATTCAGCAAAAAAATGATATCAATTTACCTGATGATGGTTATAGTCCAATTTTGGTGAAAGAAATGATTACTGATGAAGGGCAACCGATATTTTTATTTGAAAACGATGATTTTAATTGTAAAAAAGATAAAACTGTTACTCAATATACATTTGTTTTTCCTAAAAATGGCAACACCTGGGTTTCGGCCAACATAAATGGTGGCGACTATTGTTTAGATGAAATGAATTATGCTTTTGATGTACTGAATAACAAATTGACGGCAATTTGTTTTTTAAAGGATGATAATAAAGATTACATGATTGGTTATAAGTATTTAACCATTGATATTTATAGCGCAACCATAGGTACTAATTTTAATTATTTTTACCCGACCGAAACACTGGATGAAATTGCGGGGTTGACAAAAGAAAAATCGATAAAAAACCTTCCGGTATATCAAATTGGCAGTATAATTCCACGAGTAGACGGCGGTGCATTAATGGTTGCCGAATATTATGACAAAACCGTAGAAAATTACGAATACACCAATTATGACCCTTATTACGGCTATCGCACATCATCACGCCAGGTAGAGTTTTACGAGTATGATGATATTTTATTATTTTCTATTCAGCCGAATGGTTCTCCTAATTGGAATACTGTCATCAGAAAAAAACAATTGAGCAGAGAAGACCGAGGTGTAAATTCTTCCTATGCCATTTTAAAAGGTAAAGAAAGTCTCATTTTTATATTCAATGAAGATGTTGAGCAAAACTCAAATGTTTTACAATACGAAACAACAGCGGATGGTGTGTTGGATAGAAAAAGTTTGTTCAACCCTAATCAGCAGGAAGTGCAAATCAGACCACTATCGGCTGAACAAATTTCGGCTAATGAAATAATTATTCCCAGCATTTATAAAAAGAACCTTTCATTTGTAAAACTTCAAATTCAAAAATAATTCGTGCTGAGGATATTCCACCAATCGAACCCACTAACCCTTTTGTTGCTGATTGTTTTTACCACACTCATCAATTTAAAATGGATTATCAGTGCTGAACCTATTACCGATCATCACTATTCATTTATCAGTAATATTTTATTCAACAACTGGCTGCACATTAACGATTGGCCTGTAATTGTAATTACCCTTTTGCATATCGGGTTTATTATGATCACCGGCATTTTAATCAGTTTTTTATTACAACAATTTAAAATCATTACTAAAGCTTCGTTAATTCCTGCAGTGGTATTTATTACTTTATGCAGTTTGTTTCCGGATTTTATTTATGGCGCACCGGAATTATTATGCGGCATTTTATTGGTGTTTATCTTATTTAAGATTTTTGGCGTGTATAATAAAACGAAGTCCGACATGACCTATTTTGATGTAGGATTGCTTAGTGGTTTGATGTCGCTACTCTATTTTCCGGCTATTGTGTTTTGTTTATTCGGTATATTAAGCCTATTCAGAATACGTTCAACCTCATTCCGCGAATTTTTTATTTATTGTGTTGGCTTGGTATTGAGTTATTTTCTGGCAGCCACCTTATTATTTTGGTTCGATTTGCTACCACAATTTGCGGAGTCGCAATTCGGTTTCCCTGAAAGTTTGAAAAAGATGGATTCCGCATTTGGTGTAATTACCATTGTAAAACTGTCTATAGTTGGAATTGTATTTATCACCTCACTGGTGTTTTTCAGCAATAAATTTTCTACCAATTTGATTCAGGTGCGCAAATACCTGAGTGCTTTTGTGTATTTACTTATTTTTTCAACAGCTTGTATGGCTTTAAACATACCCCTTCACGACGGGGCTTTGTATTTTGTATTCATTGCCGCATCTGTGTTTGTGAGTTATTACAGCTATCATTTTAAAAACAGGCTGGCTCCCGAACTCATGTTTTTGGGGTTAGTTGGCACTACTTTGATATTCCAATATATTAACTTTGCAGCCTAATTCATTCAGTATATGAAATTTGGCGTTGTAACCTTCCCCGGCTCTAATTGTGATCAGGACCTTATACATGTTTTACGCAATGTAATGGGTTGTGAGGTAATTGAATTATTCCACAAACAGCACGATTTAGGCGGTTTAACTACCGACGACTGTGTGATGTTACCGGGAGGATTTTCATACGGAGATGCACTCAGAACCGGCTCTATTGCCCGTTTTTCACCAATCATGCAAGCGGTAATTAAACATTGTAATGCAGGTGGTTATGCCTGGGGTATCTGCAACGGTTTCCAAATTTTATGTGAAGCAGGTTTGTTACCGGGCGTGTTACTCGAAAACAATAACCAACAGTTTATTTGCAAAAATGTGTTCCTAAGGGCTGATAACAATGCCAGTCGCATCAACGCTACTGTGCCAATTGGCCATGCACTCAAAATACCAATTGCACATGGCGAAGGCCGTTATTACGCAGATGACGCCACTTTACAACAACTAATAGCCAACAACCAGGTGATTTTTAGCTATTGCGATGAGCATGGCAATGTTACCGATGCTGCCAATCCAAATGGTGCTATGCACAATATTGCAGGTGTTTGCAATGCAGGCCGCAATGTATTTGGCATGATGCCGCATCCTGAACGCGCTTCTGAGGAAATTTTGGGAAATACGGACGGCCGAATGATTTTCGAGTCGTTTTTGGCACTAACGGCTACTTCCGCACGTTAAAGTTATATTTACAGTCACTTTTTTGTCATGGGACAGGTGTATCATCTGCGCTCAGTGGTAAATCGTTAAATTTGCAATCTAAATTTTATTAGCAGATGGGTAAACGTTTTTTAGGGGTCATTCTGGCGCTGTTTTTCTATCAACAGACACAAGCACAATTGCTCGAACCGGTTAAGTGGGAGATGTCGGCTACGCAAAGTGGTGTAAACGAGTACATCCTGATTTTTAAAGCTACGGTTGATGAAGGATGGAAAATTTATTCTAAAGATGTTCCTGAACTCGGACCTTTGCCTACCGTAATTGTGTTTGAAAACCTTCCTAAAGGAGTTGAACTTATTGGGGAGTCGGAAGAATTGGGGCGTATGGAAGAAGCAGTTGAACCCTTATTCGACAATAAATTAATTAAATACTACCATAAACGTTTAACACTTCGTCAAAAAGTGAGAATATCGAGCAATGTCACTTTAAAAGGATATATCGATTACATGAGTTGTGACGATAAACAATGTATAGCTTTAAGTAAGGATTTTTCGTTTGATTTAGAAGGTGTCGCCAATAGTAATAATTATTTAGGAATTGATTACTCCAAAGCAAAAGAACCCGTAAAATGGGAAATAACAACAGAAAAAATTTCTGATAACGCTTATTGGGTAAAATTTAATGCAAGCATTTCTCCCACATGGAAATTATATTCTCAAAATTCCCCTAAAGGTGGTGCACAACCAATGCAATTTGTTTTCGAAAATGCGGGAACTAATTATCACCTTGAAGGTAAAGTTGAAGAACTAGGTCATGTAGAAACCAAACCTGAGCCCTTATTTGAAAATAAAGTATTAAAGTTTTATCATGATAAAGCAGAGATGCGCCAAAAAATAATTCTGGATTCTGCTAATGCTGTTATTTCAGGATATATCGATTATCAAACATGTGACCCTTCACAATGTATTTATCAAAATAAAGATTTTAATATAACGATATCCAACGGACAAGTTATTTCAACTGAAACACCCGTTGATACTGCTGCAACAGGTTCTGTAACATTTGGCGATTTTAAAGTTGATACCGCTTATGCTAACAACGCCGTTTGCGAAGGTGCAGCAACCGCTCAAATTACTAATGCCAGCGGTAAAAGTTTATTCAGCACATTTATTTTAGGTTTTATTGGCGGATTAATTGGTTTATTAATGCCATGTACTTTTCCAATGATTCCATTTACGATTTCATTTTTTACCAAACATGCAGGTAATCGCCGTAAAGGAATTATGAATGCATCGTTTTATGGGTTTAGTATTGTATTGGTTTATTTTTTAGCATCATTACCATTTTTATTTTTTGGTGTTGGTGGCGATAAACTCAATGATTTTTCTACCAATAATGTGGTGAACCTGGTTTTCTTTTTTGTATTTATTTTATTTGCTTTATCCTTATTCGGTTTATTTGAAATTAAATTACCGACTAAATGGGCAAACAAAGCCGACAGCGCGTCTGATGTTGGTGGGTTATTAGGAATATTTTTTATGGCACTTACATTGTGTATTGTGTCGTTCAGTTGCACAGGACCTATTTTAGGTTCACTACTGGCAAATAGTTTAAAAGATGGCGGCGTTGCGTTAACCATGGGTATGTTAGGTTTTGGAACTGCCTTTGCTCTTGCATTCACATTGCTCGCATTATTCCCGCAATTATTAAATAAAATGCCAAAAAGTGGTGGTTGGTTAAATGAAGTAAAAATTGTTTTTGCATTTATTGAAGTAGCCATGGCCGTGAAATTTTTGAGTAATGTTGACCTTGCGTACCATTGGGACTTTTTAAAACGTGAAATATTTTTAGGTGCATGGACACTGATTGCATTATTAATTACACTGTATATTGCCGGTGTTATTCGTTTTCCACATGACGATAAAAAAGTGAAATGGTCGGGAGGGAGAATTGTATTTGCACTTACATTTTTAGTGACTACAGTTTATTTCGGACAAGGCTTGCGTAAATATGGTAATGTGCCTATGTTGAGTGGATTTTTACCTCCGCAGTGGTATAGTATTTATGAGTATGATAATGAATGTCCGCTTGGTTTAAATTGTTTTCACGACCTAGAAGAAGGTATTGCTTATGCTAAAGAAAACAACAAGCCGATATTGATTGACTTTACCGGTTATGCCTGTGTAAACTGTCGCAAAATGGAAGAACATGTGTGGCCAAAAGATGAAATATTTAGTATTATTAATGAAGAATATGTGTTGGTGAGTTTGTATGTGGATGATAAAGAAGCATTGCGTTTAGAAGAACAATATATTTCTGCCACTACCGGACAAAAAGTGCGCACCATAGGTAATAAATGGAGCGATTTACAAAGTAGTCAGTTCGGCACCAATGCGCAGCCTTATTATGTATTAATTGCACCTGATGGAAAAGTGCTCAATCAACCGCGTGCTTATACGCCCGATGTGGATGAATATCGTGGGTTTTTGGAATGCGGGTTGGAGACTTTTGAGCAAATTGATAAGCTGGCGATGAAAAGGAACGCGGATTGAACGGATTTAACGGATTTACGCGGATTAATTTTTATAAGTAATTTAATTACTTGCTCTAATCTAATTTTATTTGTATGTGTTTTTTATTAAAAACACATACATACTAATAAAAAAAACGCAGCCGGTAAATACCGACCACGTTTTAATAATTTTTACTTTAATGATGTAATTAAAATGTTGGTTTTTCAGGTAGGGTATAAGTTCTGCCCTGATTTTGTTGTTTTAAATAATCCATTAAAGGCATAAAATAATCTAACATTGGTTTTGCACTCATGTCGCTACCAATAGATGCTTTTAAATGTTCACGCCAATCTACTGTTGCACCAGGTGTCATTACTTTACGTAAAAAGTCGCCGGTTTCTTTGCTGCCCCAATAATTAGTGGCGTGTGGGTCTTGTTTTAAAATATTTTTGGCAATGTAATCGTGGAACTGGAATAATAATACATTGCTAATTGAATAATCATAATACGATGCTGGGTCATCATTAATATGTGTTTTAGTTGCAGCATCACAATATTCTTCACCACGTGCTGTTGGAGGAACAATACCTTGATATTTTTTTACTAATTCCCACCATTTTGCATTGTATTGGTCTTCAGTTAAATTTTGCGCATATAATGCATATTCAAATTCTGTCATTACACCACTTCCCCAAGGAATATGAACAATATAATCTAAAGCCTCGCTCAACAATTTCATGGTTTCATCCGATTTTGTTCCCGCAGGAATTAATCCCTGACTTTCCAATAATGGTTTTTGCAAACTGGCTAAACCTATCATGGTTCCGAATGCTTCATGGTATCCGCGATTTGCTCCGGTGCGTAATACATAAGGCACATCAGGATTTGAATAACTCATGTAATAATAAATATGTCCGAGTTCATGTAATACGGTGCTCCACCATTCTGTATTTGGTTCAACGCTCATTAATGAACGCACATCCTGGTCTAAATTCATGTGCCAAGCACTGGCATGATTATTTTTTGAATAATCTGCTCCCGGAGGCGCAGGATATAACGATGATTTTTCATAGAAGCTGGCAGGTAATGCAGGGAAACCGAGGCTCATCCAAAATTCTTCACCTTTTTTTACCACCCATTCGGCATTTTGTTTTTTTAATTCAGGATCAATATCCATTCCTTCTACATTAACCAATGCTGTCCAATCTTGTCCCCAACGATTAGGCAACCAATGTGCAGGTAAATATTCCGGAACAGGTTGTTTGTATTTATCAGCTAATTCGTAACGCGCCCAGGTATGTAATTCGCGATATAATGGCCACACATCATTTATCATACTATGTGTTAACTCAAGCATTTCTTCGCTGCTCATACCATATTCACTGGCCATGTAAGCAAAAAAATCTTTGTAACCGAGAGGAGTAACACTTTGGTTGCGCAATGCCTGTAAGTTTGCCAAACCATCTTTTAAATCTTTACCCACCTCTTTACTCGAGTTCCAAGCGGCTAAACGCTGGTTCATATCGTTTGAGGAGCGTAAAATTTCATCCAATGCATTAGGTGTTGTTGGTTTGCCATTTAAAGTAAATGCGAAGCCAAATAATTTTTCAGTTTGTGCATTGGTAGCATCAATACGTTTTTTAACAATTTCACCTGCAGTTTCCGGATTGTTTCCGGCCAGGTATAAAATGTATTCCAGTTGTTTTACCTGAATAGCGGTAAGTTTTTCTTTTTCAGCCATATATTTTTGGGCTGTTTCGATATTCACTTTGCTACCGGTAAATTTGGCGTAAGCCTCATCAGAAATTGCTGCATTTTTGCTCGCAGTTGAATCGCCTTTCACAATATGGGTATTGAGCACCCATTGTCCTTCTGCCGCGGCTGTTGCCAGCTTTTGGTATTCGGCATTATAGCTATCGAGATACTGCTGTACCTCAGCCTGGATTGCGCTATTATCCTGTGTTTGGGCCTTGTTTTTACAAGCTACCAAAAACAGTGGAAGGGCAATCATCATTAAGAGTAATTTTCGCATGTAGTTGAATTTTGTAGCGAAGTTACCGAAATAGCCCTGCCTTGGGTAATTTGTTAACATTCCTTATCAGTTATTTAAGATTATAATTAATGTCAAAAGCACCAAATCCCACAAATTGCGAGTTAACACTATAACTTTTTCGCGATATGTCTACATGATGTTGATTTTGCAAAAAATTAGTATAAAATGGCTTAATTAATATTTAGCTTCGCAAATACTTTCTTCCCCAAAAAAGGGGTTGGAGGCATTTTATTTCAAAACCTTAAAAACAAACAAGATTATGGCAGAAGCAACAAATGAAAAAGTGAAAGCCTTAGGGCTCGCGGTTGACAGTATCAACAAATTGTATGGCAAGGGCACCATTATGAAGTTGGGTGATTCACCCGAACGCGGTGAAGAAATTATTCCAACCGGTTCAATTGGTGTCGATTTAGCATTAGGCATTGGCGGTATTCCAAAAGGACGTATTATTGAAATTTATGGCCCGGAAGCATCAGGTAAAACAACTTTGGCAATACATATTATAGCTGAAGCGCAGAAAAAAGGTGGCATTTGCGCCATTATTGATGCGGAACATGCTTTTGATAAGGTATATGCTGAAAAATTAGGGGTAGATGTAGAAAATCTGCTTATTTCACAACCTGACTACGGTGAACAGGGTTTAGAAATTGCCGACCACCTAATTCGCTCAGGTGCGCTAGATGTGGTTGTAATTGACTCTGTAGCGGCTTTGGTTCCTAAAGGGGAATTAGAAGGTGAAATGGGTGAAAGCAAAATGGGTTTACAAGCTCGTTTAATGAGTCAGGCTTTACGTAAATTAACAGGTACAATCAGCAAAACAGGCTGTTGTTGTATTTTCATCAACCAGTTGCGTGAAAAAATTGGTGTAATGTTCGGTAACCCTGAAACTACTACGGGTGGTAATGCATTAAAATTTTATTCTTCCATCCGCATCGATATTCGTCGCATCGGACAATTAAAAGATAAAGAAGAATTAATTGGTAACCGCGTTAAAGTTAAAATCGTAAAAAATAAAGTTGCACCTCCTTTCCGTCAGGCTGAATTTGATATTATTTACGGAGAAGGTATTTCCAAAATTGGTGAAATTGTGGATTTAGGCGCTGAAAGTAATGTGATTCAAAAAAGCGGAAGCTGGTATAGCTACGAAGGCACAAAACTCGGTCAGGGACGCGATGGCGTTAAAGAATTATTGAAAGATAATCCTGAACTCGCTGCAGAAATTGAGAAAAAAATTAAAGATAAACTCAATCCACCTGTTGAAGTAAAAGCATAATTGAAAATAGGGCAGATTAATTAAACAGAACTATATGTTGTTTAATTCATTCGAATTTATCTGCCTGCTTTTAACTACTTTCTTTTTATATTATTTACCTGCCATCCAAAAATGGCAGGTTTTTATTTTAATAGCAGCCGGTATCGTTTTCTACGGATTTTTTAATCCTTACCTCTTACTGCTACTATTTGCAAGTGCAAGCATTTCGTTTGTATTTACTTACCTGGTAATTCATAATACAGGGAATAAGAAAAAATTATTCGCCACCATTGGTGTTGCTATTAACTTAGGTGTTCTGCTATTTTTTAAATACAGCGGTTTTTTTGCCGACCTATTCTTAAGCAGTGATAACGACATGCGCAATTTTTTAGTGAGTATCCCTCTGCCAATTGGTATATCGTTTTATACTTTTCATGGAATCAGTTTGTTGGTTGATGCTTATCGCAACGATGAAAGTCAGCGCTGGGTGCCGACATTCAATTATCGAAATTCCATATTGTATACCTTGTTTTTCCCGCAGCTTGTTGCAGGACCAATTTTACGCGCTAAATATTTTATCCCCCAAATTGTCAGCAAACAATTTAATCAGATAAACTGGGCATTTTGTTTCAGGCATTTGCTGATTGGCTATTTTTTAAAAATGGTAATTGCCGATAATTTAAAAGAACAAACAGCTTATTTATCGGAAGATTATCTGATAACATCCATGTCATCCATTACCAATATTATTTTATTGATTGGTTATGCTTGTCAGATTTTTGCCGATTTTGCCGGCTACTCTTATATTGCCAGAGGGCTTGCCGGTTTGTTTGGATATACCATCATTTTAAATTTTAATTATCCTTACATCGCTAAAAGTTTTGCCACATTTTGGAGACGATGGAATATTGCCTTATCGCAATTTATGCATCAGTATTTATATATTCCCTTAGGAGGCAATAAAAAAGGATTATGGTTTACTTATCGCAATATTTTTATTACCATGGCGTTAGCGGGATTTTGGCATGGCGCAGCGTTAGGGTATTTGATATGGGGAATTTACCATGCCCTATTTTTAATGTTAGAACGACCATTTAGGGCAATTAAATTAACAACTGCAGGAGGTATGATAAAACGTTTGGTTGTGTTTTTTATCGTAGTTTTTGGATGGGTATTTTTTGTTTTTCCTGAACCCGAGCGTTTACTATTATTTTTACAAGCGGTGCAACTAAATTGGCAACTACCATTACATTATGCACCCATTTATTTTACGTGTTTATACAGTTTACCCATTCTGGCTTTTCATATATATGGTTGGAGGAAAGAAAATGGTAAACAACCTCCTCCTGTGTTTAAGCAGGTAGTTTTTGCCATTATGTTGTTTATGATAATTGTTAATTCAGGTAGTGCAGGAAGTTTTATTTATTTTCAATTTTAACATGATTAAAAACGTTGTAATATATACTATCATTTTATTTATCAGCTATTACCTGATTACACTGGTAATACCTAACCCTGTACCTATTCCAGAAGCGCCATGGCATAAAAATGAATTAAAGGTAAGTTTATTGAAGACACAACAATCGCAACCACCCATAGCCATAGTTGGCACTTCGTATAGTAATGTGCTGGATATGCAACAGATGGATTCAGGTTGTATCAATTTGTCGTTTGGCGGGCATACGGCATTAGATGGTATTTTACTATTGCGTCACCAAAAAATTGTTCCTGAAAAATTATTAATAGAAATTAATTATGGCAATTTTGACACCACCGGTTGGGTAAATAAATATATTCAGTATCCAACACTATTTTCCATCAATCCGTATGAAAACAGACCAACGGTTTATGCTACAGGATTATTAGTGAAGTTGTTACAATATGATTACGTTGCATTTAGCCGCACAGGTCAGTATGTGGACAGTGTTGCAGTGCAAAATGCAATTGCCATATTAAAACAACCGGAATCGCAAAATCATAATATCCGCGATTTAAATGATTATACTTTAGCACTCAAAAAAAACTTAGTTTGGTTTGAAGAGCAAGGCACTTCCATTTATTTTTATCTCATGCCATTTAATCCGGAATTATGCGATTTACCGTATTTAGATAAAATAAGAAAAACCTATTTATCGGTATTTGCGGATGCTGACTATCACTTCATATTAAATCCGGACTGTTCACCTTATTTCACATACGATGGCAGGCATTTAACTGCTGAGGAAGGAGAACAATTTACAAGGACATTATTAAATTCAATCGAAATCGAATAAACTATTTATTGCAAATACTTCAGCTTAATAATTTCTCTTTCAGTAAGCATTCTCCACCGGCCACGAGGTAAATCGCGTTTAGTTAATCCAGCATAAAGTGTGCGGTCTAATCGTTCAACATTATAACCTAAATGTTCAAATATGCGTCGAACAATTCGATTTTTACCAATATGTAATTCTATACCTACTACATTTTTTTTGGTAGCATGTGCAAAGTCTATTCCATCAACATAAGCAACACCATCTTCCAGTTCAACACCTTCGCGAATCATATTCATGTGTTGAATAGAAACAGGTTTATCGAGTTCAACCTCATATATTTTTTTCGCACCAAAACTTGGGTGAGCGAGTTTTTGTGCTAGGTCACCGTCGTTAGTTAATAATAATAATCCTGTAGTATTTCTATCCAATCTGCCAACAGGGTACACGCGTTCGTTAGTAGCGTTGGCAATTAATTCCATTACTGTTCTTCTACCCTTTTCATCATCAACCGTAGTTAAAAAATCTTTGGGTTTATTTAAGAGGATGTACACATAATTGGTAGGTTTTACCAATTTATCGCGGTAGCTAACTTTATCGCCGGGCATTACTTTGTAGCCCATTTCGAGCACCACTTTATTGTTTACTTTGACAAAACCCTGTGCAATAATTTCATCACATTTTCTTCTTGCCGCAACACCGGAATTAGCCAGGTATTTATTTAATCGTGTACCTGTATCAGGTAATGCTGCCGGTTTTAAACTTAATTTTGCAGGTATACCTTTTTTAGGAAATTTATTTTTTGTCAGCACCGGTTTTGGCGCAGCTAATTTTAATCGTTTAGTGTATTTACTTTCCGATTTTTCTACTTTATCGGTGCGGTCAAATTTATCGTTGCGGTCAAAATCTGCCGATTTTTTTTCTACTTTTTTAAATGCAGGTTTTTTGTCGAAACGGCTGGATTGGAAATCGCGTTTTTTATTGAGTTTATTCATTAAATCGCGTTCCTTCTTTTTGGGAACATCTTTTTCATATCTGCTGCCGGAAGTATTTCTTCCTCCGCGTTTATGATAATTATCGTCGCGTTCACCTTTTTGTTTATCCCATTCGCTGCGTTTTTCGGTATACTGTTTCGCATACTTTTTCGCACGCTCGAGGCGCTCTACCTTGCGGTTAGGATTACTTTTCTGCTCGGGATTTTTCCCTGCAGTCTGAATTTTTGGCGTATTCTTTTTAGTGTAGTTACTTGTCGGACGATTCGTCGTTTCCGTCCTGTTGCTCTTCAGTTTCACTGAGGTCCTGCTCTTCTTCGGCATCTCCGTCTCCTCCCCCTGAAATCTGTTCGTCTTCCGGTTGCTCGAGGTTTTCGTCGGACGGCTGTTCGAGGACTTCGATGGCCTGCTCGTCCTGTTGTTGTTCGGTTTCTTCATTGTTTTGGTTTTGGGCATCATCACGACGCTCGTTATGTAAATTCACCTGATTATAAGCATCCTCCTCATCAATGTTTTCCATGATGTCGGATGGGCTGCCTATACTTGAATCAGAATCTTTTTGCTCAAATTCTTTCAAACGTGGCAATTCTTCGAGACCATTAATCCCGAAATAGTCCATAAAATATTGTGTAGTGCCATACAACAGCGGTCTACCTGCTGTTTCCGCACGTCCTGTAATTTTAATCAGGTCGCGTTCCATCAGTTTTTGGATGGTATGGTCACAGTTTACACCACGTATTTGCTCGAGGTCGGTTTTGGTAACCGGCTGAGAGTAGGCAATAATGGAGAGGCATTCAAGGGCTGCCACCGACAATTTGCGTTTTGCACGATGTTGTAACAGGGTGGTTATCGGCTTATGGTAATAAGGTTTTGATAAAAACTGGTATCCACCGCCGGTTTTAGCGATTTCGAAAATAAAATCGTCGCTTTCGTATTTCATGGTCAGCAGCTCAGCCTGCTCAGTAATAGCTTCCAGGCTCACTTCCTCACCGGAGTAGGTGAATAATATCGTTTGCAGCTCAGCAGCCGAAATGGGTTGCTCGCTACTGAATATCAAGGCTTCTAAGAGTTTCTGAAGGTCGTTCATTGCGGTGCAAATCTAAGGAATTGTTGGGGCACACAGCGCTTTTTGGTGAGATTTTTGTAAGTAAATCGACAATTCACCTACAAGCGATAACTTTGAAGCTATGTTTCGAAATATTACCTTACTCCTTACATTTTTCACGCTAACAGGCAGCCTATTTGCCCAAAGCATCAACTTTCAGCCTTTGAGCCTGGAAGACGCCATTATTGAAAGCGGGAAAACCGGCAAACCTGTCATGTTTATGGCCTACCAGAGCACTTGCACTCACTGTGAAAAAATGATTAATGAAGTATTTCCCGATACCATGGTAAGTAATTTTTACAATGCCAATTTCATCAATATCCGTATTGACATGTTGGATCAGGCCATGGCAAAAAAATATATTCAACAATTTTATCTTTCTTCTTTTCCTACATTTATCATCATAAATGGCAAAGCAGAAACATTGTATCAATATGTCGGTGAATTTAAAGCAGCTGAGTTTGTAAAGCAGGCAAAGTTGTCGTTAGACCCTGCCAATCAAATTCCAACCAACAGAAGGGCATTCGAAGCCAACCCAGCCGATTCCACTGCGTGTTATAATTATCTATTAACATTATCTCGTGGCCGCTTAGCTACTCAAAGTGTTGCTTCTGCCTATTTTAATGCTAACAACAAACAATTAGAATTCACCACTTCAAACTGGCGCATTTTAAGTATGAGCGTAAGTAATTTAGATTCTGAAATTTTCAGATACATGTTGGAGCACAAAGCAGATTTTGAAAAGGTAGCTTCCACAAAAAAAGTTGAGCGCAAATTTTATTTAACGGCTGCTTACAATTTGCAAACGCCTGCAACAACAAACGATACTACTAATTATTTTCGCTATAGAAATTTAGCTGCTAAAGTAGGTTTGCCGATAATTGATTCATTAATATTGGTTACGGATTTATCGGTATATGAAAAAAACAAAAAGTGGGATGCTTACATACAAGCTGCAAAATCGGGTGCAGAAAAATATTTGTGGAATGATGCCAATTCGCTGAGAAGGATAAGTGATATGATTTATGACCA
This sequence comes from Chitinophagales bacterium, assembly GCA_035439505.1. Classification (GTDB taxonomy): domain Bacteria; phylum Bacteroidota; class Bacteroidia; order Chitinophagales; family BACL12; genus UBA7236. The sequence continues at coordinate 193 of DAORKJ010000042.1, read as the reverse complement.
CAGCAGCGATAAATCTACTTTGGTTAAGGGAGCTAATTTTGCAGTGCGAAGTGCAGAACTCAAACCGGAATATTTTAATAATTTGAGCGCCGCGAAAATATATTTCAAATTAGGTTATAACGACTTGTCGAAAAAATATGCACAACAAGCCATTGCGGAAGGCAAAAAGAAGAACATGAATACTGTTGAGGCG
>DAORKJ010000041.1:27800-30816 GCA_035439505.1 Chitinophagales bacterium | reverse complement strand
CGGAATTGAATTTCTACGTTAGAGCCATCGTTAGAAAAAACTACCAGGTCGCTGAGGTGCTTCATGAGGAAGATGCCACGACCACCACAATTTTCTATATTTTCCGGAGCTGTCGGGTCGGGCAAGTTGTTAAAGTCAAAGCCACAACCCTGGTCTTTTACTAAGCAGGTAAGTTTGTTCTGCTCCTTTTGGATACTCACCACTACCTCTTTGCTCTCATCTGCCTTATTGCCGTGCAAAATGGCATTGTTAACCGCTTCCGTAACGCATACCAATATATTGCCATACATTTCGTCGGCAATATTGAGCCGCATTCGCACCTCTTCGATAAAAGGTTCGATTAATACAATATTGGATGGTTGGGATTTAAGACTGATTTGTTTACTTATGGTTTCTGCTGACATTTTACCCCGTTTACAGTTTAGTAGCTAATAGACCGCAAATATTCTTCTACTAAATTTTTGTAAAAAGGTTTCAATTCCGGTGAAACAGTTTTGTATAAATCGAGTTCTGCGTTGCGTTTTTTGAGGTATTCTTCTATTGCAGGCGGAACCGGACGGTTAATTTCGTTGGCCGTATTTGACTTGCGTTCGTTGTCCTGCTTGCGTTTGCGCTCGCTTTCTTCCGCTTCAAGCAATCGGGTAAGGATTTCTTCCTGCCGTTTCAGAGTTTCTATAGAAATTTGTTTGTTAACAATATCTTCTTCGGTTTTATCCATCTGGTCGGCCAGTTGCTGCAGCTGTTTTGCCAACTTGCCATCTTCAGTATTGCCACCGCCTAGCTCTTTTGCCATTTTTTCGAGGGCCTCGCGAATCATGGCTTGTTTTTGCGCCATTTCAGCTAACTCTTTACTCATGCCGCTTTGGCCGCCTTTTTGCTGACTTTGAGGGTTTTGACCCTTCATTTTATTGAGTTGCTCGTTGAGTTGTTTTTGCATTTCACTCATCGAAGGCATTTGTGATTCGTTTTTACCTCCCGGTTTCTGACATTGCTGCGAGCCCGGCATCGATTGTGCCATTTGCTGTTGCATTTGTTGTAACACCTCATCCAACATCAAGGCCAGGTTGTTATAACCGGTCATGGTTTGTTGCTGATACAAATTGCTCTGATTAATTTGGCGTTCACCCATTTGGTCCACCGAATTTTGCAGATTGGTATTTACTTCACTCATTTCTCGGGTAATGAAACTGCTGATTTGTGTTACCCTTTTAGCCAGCGCCAATAAACTATCTTCTACAATTTTCGTGTCTTCTTTTATTTTTTGCTGTTGCGCCATCAAATCAATGAACTTAGGATTGCTCGATTTGAGGGTTTTTACTTCTTTCATTAACGATTCCTGATCAACGGACAACTTAATCAGGTTGTCGAGCAATTGTTTTAAAGCTTCGAGGTCTTCTTCCTGCTGCTGCTGCTGTTGTTGCTGCATTTGCTGTTGCATTTGCGCAGCCATTTCTTTCATTTGCTGAGCGGCGCTTTTTTGTTCTTGTGCAGCCTGCTTTTTGTTATTTTGCTGCATTTGCTGCTTCGACTGTTCCATTTTTTGGTCGATTTGCTGCTCTTGCTGCTCGGTATTTCCTAATTCTTTTGGCGATTCAAGCTCTTTATTCATTTCCCGCATTTCCTGCATGTCCTTTTGAACATCATCGAATTCTTTATACAGCTCCTCTTGTTTTTCAAGATTTTCTTCTTGTTTGCTTTGTTTGTTTTCAGTTTGTTCTGCGAGTTTTTGTTGCTCCTCAGAAAGTTGATTGAGTTTGTCGATGGTTTCCTGCATTTTTTGCTCCATCTCCATTTGTTTGAATAATTCTAACATGCGATCGAGTTCCTGTTCGAGTTGCTTATTGTTCATTTGCATCTCTTTCATTTCTTCGAGCGACTGCTCTTTATTCATTTTTTCCATTAATTGCTGAAGTTCTTCCATGAGTTTTTTCATTTCCTCAGGAATTACTTCTTCAAACATTTTTTCTAACTGTTCTTGTTTTTCTAGTATTTCAGGATCGGGTTCCAAATATTCTTTTTGTAACTCGAGATTTTCTTTGTACTGTTCTTTTATTTCTTCTACCGATTGCTGAATGTTTTGATTTTTTTGCATCAAATTTTCAATCGCTTTTTTATCTTCCCAGTTTAATTCTTTTTTATCAAAAATTTTATCTTCTAATTTTTCAGTTTGTTTTTTTACATCAGCAATATCATCCAGCACTTCTTCCAGCTTATCTTTTATATCTTCATTTTTTTCATCTTTAATATCTTGTAATTCGTCGAGTGTTGGCACTACAAATTGCATAGCTGCGGTGCGTGTAGATTTACTGCCGTGCACACCATCATTATCCCACACTTCAAAAAAGTAAGTAACCCTATCGCCCGGCGCAAGTGTTTTAGCGCGTAAGTCGAATGAATGGGTATAGCGATTGCTTTTTACACCGGAAGGGACAGATAATACGTCTTTATTTTCTTCTTTTACAAAATAATTGTCTGCAGCATCTCTTCCTTCTACTTTATATTTAAAGTACATGGATTTAAAACCGTAGTCATCATTTATTTCTCCAAGAAAATATAAAAATTTATTGTCTGTGCTGTCTTTAAATTGTTCAGCAGTTATTTGTGGAAACTCATCCGGAATTACCGTAATAGTATAACTAATTGTATCGCGGTTATATACTTGTGTATTGCCAATGCCAATTTTATATACTTCATTTTGCATGGCTTTACGTGATGATGTAAAAGACGACTTACCATCTTTAACGGCATTCATTTTTTGGTCGTTAAAAAACAACTCAATTACATCTGTATTTTCAGTGTTAAACAACCACTCAAGATTGGTGCCTTCCGGAACTAATAAGTCGCCGGTGTTTTGTAAGCGTTCATCTTTAATGCCGGTATAATCCGGATAATTAACATTGATATCGAAATTTAATAATGTTGGTTTAGGCACAACGGTTAATGTGCGTTCTTTAGATTGATAGCCATTTGCTTCAAAATGAAAATCTGTATTTGCAGGCACTTTATTGAAGACATA
>DAORKJ010000041.1:25734-27700 GCA_035439505.1 Chitinophagales bacterium | reverse complement strand
AGAACGCCCAACGGCGGAAGTGCATATTTGAGATACTTTTTATTTTTATTTAAATCGATAGCCAGCGAAAATGGAATCGGTTTAATTTTTTCGATTTTTTGATTGATACCGGCTTCAATAAGTAGTTGATTGCCAGTTCCTTCTGCCTGTTCGCGTAGCTCCAGAATATTTAATAGCTTATCCTGAATTTCAGAAAAGTGGGTGCCGATAATGCTGGCAGCTGTTTTATGATTAATTGTTTTGCCCAGTCGATTGTATTTGAGCAAAGGGGTGATAATATTATTCCACAACAAAAACCCTGCTCCACCTAAAAAGCTGTAAAACAGCACTTTGCGGACAGTGGTTGAAAAATAAAAACGGTATTCCAGAAAACTGAAAAGTAAATAAGCAGAAACCAATATTGCCGCCGTAAACAACACTCCGCGAATGAGTTGATTCAGGTAAAATTTCCTGATAAACTCATCGAGTTTTTGAATGAGAACCTGATAATTACTATTGCTTTGCATACTTATAGAACAATATTAACGCAAATTGAGCCAAAATTGTACCATGATAACGAAATTTAACCTGTAAAGTTGCACATACACGGTTGAGGCCGGTATATTCTTTCTCTTACCATTATTGTCTCGCTTCTTTAGCCGTTTGAACTTGCTTCTGTTTACTTTCCTTAACTTTGCCCCATGGATGCTTTAACCCGCGAGGAGTTGCCGATTGATTTTGATCCGAGGTGGATAGCAGTATTAAAGCAAATGAAGGAACAATTTGGGAAAAAACCGGAATTAGAAGCCGTTTTATTCCTTATTGGAATGAATGAATTAGGTCGTGTAATTGAAAAATTCACCAAAGAAGAAAAGCAGGATTTAATGCATATAGCAGTTTGTAAATTGCTGAGCTACGATGGATTTTATCGATTTGCAGGATGGGATGATGACAATTGGCCAATGTGGGAAGCAGCAGAAAAATTGCCACAATGGACAAACGAAGATCAGGAAAGAGCAATTAAATTAAACATCATCAGATATTTTGAAGAAAACAACATCATATGAAAAAAACAACATTAATTGCAGTATGCCTGATGGCATTTGTGGCGTGTAAAGAAAAAACAACAACGCCGACACCTGAAGAGCCAAAAGCAGAAATTCAAACAACAACACAAACAAATACAATGGAAAATCAGAACGACACAACGCAGTATTACGTAAACATCAGCACATCTTTTGGTGACATGGTAGTGAAGTTATACAACGAAACACCTAAACACCGCGACAATTTTATTAAGTTGGTAAAAGACGGTTATTATAATGATTTGTTATTTCATAGAGTTATAAAAGATTTTATGATTCAGGGTGGTGATCCGGCTTCTAAAAATGCAGGACCCAATGTACAATTAGGTGCAGGCGGACCGGGTTATACTATTCCTGCAGAATTTAACCGCAACTTTATTCATAAAAAAGGAGCACTTAGTGCAGCTCGTCAGGGCGATCAGGTTAATCCAACCAAAGCAAGTTCAGGCTCACAATTTTATATTGTTCAGGGAAAAGTAACAGATGCAGCTCAGTTAGAACAAATGGGTCGTCAAACAGGCAATAGTTATACTCCGGAACAAACAGCTATTTATAGTTCTATTGGTGGTACACCATTTTTAGACAATCAATACACCGTTTTTGGTGAAGTAATTAAAGGATTGGAAGTAATAGATAAAATTGCTGCAGTTAAAACAGCATATGGCGACAGACCACAACAAGATGTTAAAATGACCATGACAATGGTTACGATGTAATTTTACATTAACAAAATATATAAGCCTGTAGGGTATACATTACCTTACAGGCTTTTTTTTGCAGGATGTTTTGCCCGTTTTGCAGACAAAGTGGTTAAAATGACAAAACAAATTTGAGACTGGTGGTGGGAGAGGATACTTTTGTTGCATACATTAAATAAATAGTATGTATTCCATCACAACAAA
>DAORKJ010000041.1:3677-25634 GCA_035439505.1 Chitinophagales bacterium | reverse complement strand
TCATGGCTTTGTTTAATTGGCGGATTATTTATTCCACTAATTTTTCTTATCGGATTTTTATACAAAGGCGAAACACTGAGCACATATGGTGATGCAGAAAATGTTTGGACAGCACATTTTTTTCAGGTATGGCAGTCGATGGTAGTATTTTTATTGCCTATGGGACTTATTTTGGCGACAAGTTTAATTACCCAAATGGAATTTAGAAATAACACCTGGAAACAATTGCACACTACACCACAACGGTATTATGTAATATTTTGGGCGAAATTTATTGTGATAATTGGCATGACACTGCAGTTCTTTTTTTACTTTAATCTGGGATTTATTTTGTCGGGAATTATTCCATCTTTAATAGCAGATAAACAATTACCGGATGAAATATTTCCATACAGCCAATTTTTTACAAGTAACTGGAAAATATTTGTCACTTGTTTACCGGTATTAGCATTACAGTTTTTAATTAGTTTGCGATTTAAAAACTTTTTAGTGCCAATTGGCGTAGGCTTGATGTTATTAGTAGCTACATTAATACTGGTAGGCAATTGGGATCATGTGTATTTAAGTCCGTTCAGTTACAGTCCCCTAACCATGATGGGCACACCCGAAACTATGAAAAATATTAATATTTACAATTGGAGTTGTTATTATTTTATCGCCTTTATGGTAATTAGTTACCTGATGTATATTAGAAAAACTGAAAAAGGGTAAGCAGAATAATTTGTTTAATTTTAATCGCATATAAAAATGAAAAAACCGGTTGTCATATTATTACATGTTGGATACTGGCTGGTATTTTTATTGCTGTTATTTGTTTTGTATGGATTAAGCAATGCTGCAGCACTAAGTAATGAGCAAGACCCGGGTGTTGGTGCAGGCGAGTGGTTTAAACTCATGTTTTCAACTACTATTTTGCCGGGTGTTATTAGTTTTTATACTTTTTATTTCATCATCTTTTCCAGGTTTTTACAGAAAAGAAAAATTCCTGCATTTTTTATTAGTGTTTTTGTTGCCTCTTATGTTGCAGCAATAATTGGAGGTGCTGTTGGCTCTATTAATTATTTTTTAGGCTATCATTTTTTAATGGATAAAAACTTGCCAACAGCCTTGTCTATGCTTACTTTTTTAGCATTTATCGCATTGCTAAATGGTATTATTGGGTTAGTAATGAGAGGTTTTATTACCTGGTATTCCGAAATAAAAATGAAAGAAGATTTGAATAAAAAGAATTTTGAAATGGAACTGGCTTTAGTTAAATCGCAGATTAATCCTCATTTCCTTTTTAATACAATTAATAATATTGATGTACTCATTACAAAAGAACCGGAATTAGCCTCTAAATATTTGAATACGTTATCAGACATTATGCGTTTCATGTTGTATGAAACAAAAGCTGAACGAATATTATTATCAAAAGAATTGGCATACATAGAAAAATTTATTGGTTTACATAAAATCAGAAGCAATAATCCGGACTATGTACACTTTACCGTCAACGGAGCTGCACCTAATATGATGATTGCTCCTATGTTGTTTATTCCATTTATCGAAAATGCCTTTAAACATGTTGCGGATAAAAAGGCAAACCCTGCAATTGTTATTAGCTTGAATATTGATAAAGATAAAATCACTTTCATTTGTCAAAACAATTTTAAGGAAGAAACCCGCGATGAAAATGAACATAGTGGACTTGGTGACGGATTAATCAGAAAACGATTGCAGTTATTGTATCCAGATAAACATGAATTAACAGTTACCACGCAAAACAATATTTATGCTGTATATTTAACCATTAGTAGTTGAGAGATGAAATGTATTATTGTAGAAGATGAACCATTAGCGCTTGAGCGCACAAAAGGGTATGTTGAAAAACTGCCTTTTTTAAAATTGTTGGCAACGTTCGACAATGGTGTTGATGCATTATTGTTTTTAAAAGATAATACCATTGATTTACTGTTTTTGGATATCAACTTAGGTGAACTTTCTGGCATCCAAATGTTGGAAGCCGCTAAACCGGATTGTGCTGTAATTATTACAACGGCCTACCACGAATATGCATTAAAAGGATATGAATTGAATGTAACCGATTATTTATTAAAACCGTTTACATTCGAACGTTTTTTTCAAGCTGTTGAAAAGGCAAAAGTTTCACTGGATAAAAAGGAAGTCCCTGAAAAAAAATCTGTATTTATAAAAACGGAGTACCGCTTAGAACAAGTACTCTTAACCGATATTATTTACATTGAAGGTATGCGCGATTATCGTCGCATATTTTTACATGGCAAATCGATTATGACTTTACAAACATTTAAGGAGCTCGAAGAAATGATACCTCCGGCTGCAGTTTGCCGCGTTCATAAATCCTATATGGTAGCTGTCGACAAAATAGAGAGTATTGAAAAAGACAGAATAAAAATTGGCAACGAAAGAATACCTATCTCAGACACGCATAAAAGCCACTTTTTCAGTATTATAGGTAGAAAATAACCTTCAAATTGCGTGCAAAATGGCACTTTTTGTCAAAACTTCAATAAGTAGGGTGTTAAATTTTTGATGACAATTTAAGCCTTCAGCTAACAATAATATCTTCCATCTGTTCATTTTTTTGATAAACATCAAAAAAACTGTTACAAAATCCTTACAAAAAGACTTATTTTACGGTTTACAATTAGTAAAATTGCAGTGTATTTCACTTATTACACCTACTTAACATCAGTTGTATGTCTGAAATGATGTTTGATATTATTTTAACAACCAAATCTAAAAGTTCATGAAGAATGTTTATTTACTAGTCAGAAGTGCATTTGTTCTGGTTTGTATGGCGCTCCCAGCCTTTGTTTGGGGTCAGGCGGCTACTTTGTCTGGAACTATCACCGATCCTCTTGGAGAAACACTACCGGGTGTTACCGTTTTAATTGACGGCACCGGTCAGGGAACAATTTCCGACATTGATGGCGTTTACAAGCTCGCATTTGATGCCCCGGGAACTTATGTAATTACATATAGTTATATTGGATTTAAAAAGGTTACCTCAACAGTTACACTTGCTTCAGGTCAAAATATGAAGCAGGACCTTGCACTAGAACTTGATGCATTGATGCTCGAAACAGCGGTTGTGGTTGGTTATGGTACGGTTAAGTCGAAAGACCTCACCGGTTCTATTACAAACGTTGGCGTTAAAGATTTTCAATCCGGTAACGTTACCACTCCGGAACAATTGATTGTAGGTAAAGTTTCCGGCGTTCAAATTACCTCAAACAGCGGTATGCCTGGAGCTGGAAGCCGTATTCGAATCAGAGGCGGTACTTCACTTAATGCTAGTAACGACCCTTTGATAGTTGTTGATGGTGTGCCTGTAGATAATAATGGTATTTCCGGTTCAGGAAATGCGTTGAGTTTGATTAACCCTGATGATATCGAAAATATTACCATTCTAAAAGATGCATCAGCATCTGCGATTTACGGTTCACGTGCAGCGAATGGCGTTATTATAATTACTACTAAAAAAGGCTTTTCAGACACCAAACTGCATGTTGATGTATCTACAACTAATTCATTTGCAACTGTTACACAAACAGTTGACGTGCTTTCTGCAGATGAATTGAGAGAAGTAATTACTGCAAACGGAACAGCTACACAATTAGCTTTATTGGGAGATGAAAATACCGATTGGCAAAATGAATTATATCGCCTTGGTATTACTACAGATAATGATATCACATTTTCAGGTGGTATTAAAAACTTCCCGTACCGTTTGAATTTAGAATATATGATGGAACAAGGGGTGTTAGACCGTTCACAATTAAACAGGATGGGTTCTTCACTTTCAATTAATCCAACATTTTTAAATGGTAAATTAAAAACAGATGCCAATGGTAAATTTTATCATACCGACAACTTTTTTGCCGATCAGGGTGCAATAGGTTCTGCAATCACATTTGACCCAACCAAACCGGTTTATGATGATGCTTCCGTTTATGGTGGATATTACGAATGGCAAAACGCTGCCGGCTTAATTGGTCTTGCGCCAAAAAACCCGGTAGGTTTATTAAATCAGCGTGATGATGAAAGTGATGTAAACCGTTTCATCGGTAACTTAAAATTAGACCTCGAATTATTTAAAGATTTTCATGGTGTTGTTAATGGTGGTCTTGATATGTCGCGAAGCGCAGGAACAATTGTTGTTCCGGCAGAAGCGGCGTCCAGCTATTCTAATGGTGGTGTAAACAATCAATACGAACAAAGTAAAGACAACCGTTTATTAGAAGCATACTTTAATTATAAAGTTGATGCAAGTAAAATAAAAAGCAAATTCGATTTTACCGGTGGTTATTCTTACCAATTCTGGTCTAGAAAAGAACCTGCATTTGCAAGTTTAAGTTTTGATGGTGATACCATTACACCTGCAGGTATTCCTACTGAAACTGAAAATGCATTGATTTCATTTTATGGTCGTTTGAATTATACTTTAAACAATAAATATTTATTAACTGCCACTTTACGTGAAGATGGTTCATCAAGATTTAGTCCTGACAACCGTTGGGGTTTATTCCCTTCAGTAGCATTTGCATGGTTGGTAAGTGATGAAGCGTTTATGGATAATTCTACCATGTATTTAAAATTCAGAGCCGGATATGGTGTTACCGGACAACAGGATATTTTTAATGATTATCCATACATTGCGAATTACGATTCAAGTACTTCTACAGCACAATATCAGTTTGGAGATGTATTTTATTATTTACTTCGTCCGGATGGCTACGACCCAAATATTAAATGGGAAGAAACTTCAAGTTATAACGTAGGTATCGACTTCGGTTTTGCCGGCGATAAAGTTTCAGGTAGTTTAGATGTGTATAAAAAAGTAACTGAAGATTTATTAGCAACTATTCCAATTCCTGCCGGAACAAACTTCACTAACCAGATTTTAACCAATGTGGGAAGTATGGAAAATACCGGTATAGAAGCAAATATTAATGTTGTGGCCATTAATAAAAAAGATATGAATCTTGAATTCGGAATTAATGGTACTGCAAACAGAAATGAAATTACCAAATTAACAAAAGTGGAAGACCCGAATTCTCCAGGTATTTTAGTTGGAGGTATTGAAGGTGGTATTGGTAACAATATTCAAATTCAAAGTGTGGGATATGCTGCAAATACATTTTATTCATATGAGCAGATTTATGACGAAGATGGCAATCCGATTGAAGGCGAATATGTAGACCAAAATAACGACTCTATTATTAATGCCGACGATTTAATTCAGGGAGAAAGCCCAACACCGGATTTCTATGCAGGATTTTATTCTAGTTTCCGTTATAAAAAATGGAGCGTAGGATTTTCATTACGCGGTGAATTTGGAAAATATATGTATAATAACATTGCGTCTACCCGCGGTATTTATCAAAATATTCCGTCTGGTAGTTATATGCAAAACTTATCAGCGGATTATTTGGAATCTGAATTCCAGACTTATCAGCTTTTTTCTGATTATTATATTCAGAATGCTTCATTCGTTAGAATGGATAATTTAAGCGTAGGTTATGATGTTGGTAGTGTATTTAATGACAATGCTTCTTTAATGATTTCTGCAATCGTTCAAAATGTATTTGTTATTACACCTTACACAGGATTAGATCCGGAAATTGCAACAGGTATCGACCGTTCAATTTACCCTCGTCCACGTATTTATTCAATTAGTGCTAATCTTAAATTGTAAATTAATCAGCGATGAAAAATAAAATAATTTTACCGGTAATGCTGCTCGCATTAGTAAGTATTACCACTCCGTCGTGTTTTAATGATTTGGATTTGGAACCAGCCTACGGTTTAAACTCTGTGGCGGTGTATGAAGATCCTGCAAACTATATTCACGTACTGGCAAAAATATATTCCGGTTTAGCAATTTCCGGTAACCAGGGTCCTGCGGGAAATCCTGATATTTCCGGCATCGACGAAGGATTTTCACAATATGTTCGCGTATTGTGGAACTTACAGGAAGTTACCACCGATGGCGCAAAATGTGCATGGAACGACCCGGGTGTTCCTGAATTAAATAAAATGCAATGGTCATCAACTAACGATTTTGTTGAGGCTATGTATAACCGTATTTATTTCCAGTTGCCTTTATGTAATGAATTTTTACGCGAGGCTTCTGATGAAAAAATGAGCGACCGCGGTTTTAGCGAAGCTGATCAAAATTTAATTCGCGGCTATAGAAACGAAGTGCGCTTTTTACGTGCATTGAGTTATTTCCATGCCATGGATTTATTTGGTAACGTGCCATTTATTACCGAAGAAAGTGTTTTTGGTTCTGATGCACCTGAGCGTATTACAAGAGGCGATTTATTTGCTTATGTAGAGTCTGAGTTATTAGCAATAGAAACTGCACTTCCTTCAACTAATGAATATGGCAGAGCAACTAAAGGTGCTGTGCAAACTTTATTAGCAAAAATTTATTTAAATGCTGAAGTATATACAGGAACTCCTCGTTATAACGATTGTGCTGAATATTGCTCCAAAGTAATTAATGAAGGAGGATATTCTCTCGAACCGGTTTATGATCATTTATTTATGGCGGATAACCACAAATCAAATGAAATTATTTTCCCTGTTACTTTCGATGGTTTATTTACGCAAACTTATGGTGGAACAACATTTTTAACTCACTCAACTATTGGTGGTGACCCAATGAGTGCTTTGGATTCATCTTATTTTGGTGTTCAATTTGGTTGGGGAGGAAATCGCGCAACTCCTGAATTTGCAGCAAATTTCCCTGATAATGATGATGCGAGAAATATGTTTTTTACTGAAGGACAAACTTTAGAATTTTCAGATGATACCCAGCTGGGTCAGTTTATTGTAGGTTGGCCAATTGCAAAATGGAGAAATATAACAAGCACAGGTGTGCTTGGGTCAGATGCCACAGGTAACTTTGTTGATACTGATTTCCCAATGTTTCGTTTGGCAGATGTATATCTGATGTATGCAGAATGTGCTGCTCGCGGCGCAGGTGATGTATCACTTGGTTTAGGTTATGTAAATGCTATTCGCGAACGCGCTTATGGCGATGCCGCACACAATGTAGCATCTATTACACCTGAGTCTGTTTTAGCGGAAAGAGCACGGGAATTACAATTTGAAGCTCAACGCAGAACTGACTTAATACGATTTGGTTTGTTCACAGGTGGCGAATATGTTTGGGCGTTTAAAGGTGGCCCATACAATGGAACATCTGTTCCAGACCACTTAAATTTATTTCCAATTCCTGCTGATGATATTATTGCTAACCCTAATTTGATACAAAATCCGGGTTATTAATTCATTATTCCTTATTTTAAAAGAGGCTTTCCTTAAACGAAAGCCTCTTTTTTTATGTTTAACCAATACATTAATTATTTTTATACGATGAAAAAGTTATTGCTCATTTTATGTCTCTGTATCTCCGGTCAAATTTTTGCACAACAAATTCAACAAATTTGTCCGCCAAATTGGTGGATTGGAATGAGAGACTCTTCCGTACAATTAATGATTCATGGCAACAATATTGGTGCGCATCATTTAAAAATTAATTATCCTGGTGTAACATTAGTTAGCGCAACATCAGTAGAAAATAACAATTATTTATTTGCTGAAATTGTGATTGATGAAAAAGCAGCACCCGGTACAATTAATCTTGAATTCTCTTCCGGAAAAAATACATTTACTTATCCGTATACATTAAAAGCACGCGAAAAACGCAATTTTAATTACGGCTTAGATGCTGGTGATTTTATTTATTTGTTAATGCCCGACCGTTTTTCAAATGGCGATTTGAATAATGATATTGTTGCCAAAATGCAGGAAAAAGTAATGGACAGAAACGACCCTAAAGGCAGGCATGGTGGCGATTTACAGGGTATCATCAATCACCTGGATGATATTAAAGAACTTGGTGTTACAGCAACATGGTGCACGCCATTAATCACCAACGACCAGCCGAAATATAGTTACCATGGATATGCTGCAACTAATCACTATGAAATTGACCCGCGTTATGGTAACGGCGACTTATATAAAATGTATGTTGATGAATCACACAAACGCAATATGAAAGTGGTGATGGACATTGTACATAATCATGTTGGTTCAGAGCATTGGTTTATTAAAGATTTACCAATGAAAGATTGGATTCATCAATGGGATACCGGATTTGTAAGAAGTAATTATCGCACAAGCGTAAAACTTGACCCATATGCAAGTGAGTACGACCAGAAAAAAATGAACGAAGGATGGTTTGACCAACATATGCCTGACCTTAATCAGGATAATGTTTTTTTAAGTCAGTACATCATTCAAAATAATATTTGGTGGATAGAAAATTATCATATTGATGGATTTAGATTAGATACATATCCGTATTCAGATTTACAATTTTTAACTAATTGGGCTAAAGCAATAAACTATGAGTATCCCGGATTTGGTTTTTTTGGCGAAGTATGGGTAAATGGTGTTGGTGTTCAAGGATATTTTCATGGGAATAATCATTTAAACACCGGCTACAACTCACTGCTGCCGGGCCTTACGGACTTTAACTTATATGATGCATTACACACGGGATTAAATGAAAATTTTGGTTGGTACGAAGGCCTTGCCCGCATATATCATAATCTGTCGCAGGATTATATGTACGGCGATGTAATGAAAAATGTTTTGTTTTTGAGTAATCACGATGTAAGTCGTTTTTATTCTATGATGAGTGAAAATGTAGATAAATTTAAAATGGCTACTACATTTTTAATGACAACAAGAGGAATGGTGCAATGGTATTATGGTGATGAAATTTTAATGAAAAATTATGTTTCTCCGGAAGATGGCAAAGTACGCGAGGATTATCCCGGTGGCTGGCCTTCTGATGGTATCAATAAATTCGATTTTGCTAATCTCAATGCCAACGAAAAAGATTTTTATAATTATGTAAGCACATTGGCTAATTGGAGAAAAAATGCACCGGCAATAAGCGAGGGAAAACTCATGCAATTTATTCCAGAAAATGGTGTGTATGTTTATTTTAGATATACTGACAATCAGGTGGTAATGGTAGTAATGAATACAGGAAAAAGCAATTACAGTATAGACCTGAAAAGATTTGCCGAAATGACAAATGGAAAAACAACGGCTACAAATGTTATTACTGGTGTTACGTCCAACTTGAATAGTCTTACCGTTGGCACTATGGAAGCAAATGTTTACGAATTAAAATAATGATATAAACCCTGTTTTGATTCTTAAAAAAGGACGAAGCAGGGTCTATTTGTTTCATTGTAATTATTGCATCTTAACAATTCCCCATAGCCCCAAATGTTTATATTTGTGATAACGATTCACAAATTATGAAAAAATTACTACTCGTACTTACCCTTTTTATTGGGTCAACCACCCTTTTTGCTCAAACATCAAAAAAAACCACAACTACCGCACCTGTTATTACTACCATTCCGAAATCGTTATTTGACGGTTTGCATTGGCGTAATATTGGCCCTTTCAGGGCGGGTAGATGTATTGCAGTTACCGGAGTGTACAACAATAACCAGGTGTATTATGCCGGTGCTGTTGGTGGAGGCCTTTGGAAAACTACAGATGGCGGTGTAGACTGGCATTGCGTTAGCGATAGCACATTTGGCTCTTCAAGTGTTGGAGCTGTTGAAGTAGCACAAACAAACCCTAATGTAGTATATGTTGGGATGGGTGAAGTGGAAATGAGAGGAAACATCTCTTTTGGTGATGGTATGTATAAATCTACAGATGCCGGTAAAACATGGAAACATATTGGCTTAAAAGAAACCTATGCTATTGGCTCAATTGCCATTCACCCACAAAATGAAAATATTGTTTACGTTGCAGCACAAGGTCATAATTGGGGACCGAATAAAGAACGTGGTTTATATAAAACAACCGATGGGGGAGCAACTTGGAGTTTAATATTAAAAGGATATGACGATACAACGGGTTGTGCCGATGTAAAAATTGACCCAACAAATCCTAATATTATTTATGCCAGCATGTGGAAAGCATTTCGTACACCATATTCATTGAGTAGTGGTGGCAAAGGCAGTGGATTATATAAAAGTACCGATGCAGGTGCAACATGGAAATTAATTTCTGAAAATCCCGGAATGCCAAAAGGATTAATGGGAAAAATTATTGTTACCATTTCTACAGTAAATAATCAAAATCTATGGGCTGCAGTTGAGAATATAGATAATGCAGGTATTTATTCTTCTAACGATGGCGGTGAAACCTGGAATTTAAATACACAGGAAAATGATTTAATTCAACGCCCATGGTATTTTAGTAATTTATATGTTGACCCGCAAAACGAAAATGAAATATATATTTTAAGTGTGGAATATTGGAGAAGTTATGACGGAGGTCATGAATTTTCACGAGCAGAAACCAATACCTGGGATAATCACGTAATGTGGATTAATCCTGCCAATCCAAATAATTATATTATTGGTGGTGATGGTGGACCAACAATTACATTTAACGACGGATTAACCTGGAGTGATATTGATATTCCAACTGCACAATTTTATCATGTAAATATTGATAATGAATTTCCATACAATGTATATGGCGGTCAACAGGATAATTCTTCAATAAAAATAAAATCACGCACAGGTGATGGTGATATTGGAGAAGACGACTGGCGCTCTGTTGCAGGCGGTGAAGCCGGATTTATTGTTCCCGACCCGCGCGATGCTCGTATTACGTATGGCGGAGAATATGACGGTATTTTTTCTTCTTATAATGAATATACCGATATGTATCGAATTATTTCTGTTAACCCGGAACAACATTACGGTGCAGGAGCAAACACGGCGAAAATGCGATTTAACTGGACTTTCCCAATAATATTTTCACCCAACGATAAAACATGTTTATATGCTACAAGTAATTATGTGCACAGAAGTTATGATGGTGGTGTAAGTTGGGAAACGATTTCTCCCGATTTAACTAGAAACGACCCAAAAACATTAAAAGAAAGTGGAGGCCCGGTTACGTTAGATAATACCGGTGTAGAAAATTATGCTACCATTTTTTCATTACAAGAATCGCCTGTAATGGCAGGTGTAATTTGGACCGGAAGCGATGATGGTTTAGTGTATTTATCCAACGACAATGGCAAAACATGGAATAATGTTACGCCGGCTAATTTACCTGAATGGAGTATGATTAGTTATGTAGAGCCATCACATTTCGATGCTGCTACTTGTTATATTTCTGCAACCAGATATAAATTGGACGACATGAAACCATACATTTATAAAACAAATGATTACGGTAAAACATGGACGAAAATTACCGATGGCCTGCCCGAAAATATGTATAACAGATGTGTGCGCAACGACCCCAATAAAAAAGGCGTATTATTTGCAGGATTAGAAACAGGGGTTTGGTTTTCGGTTAATGATGGCGCTTCATGGCAATCGTTAAAATTAAATATGCCGGTAACGCCGATTGTTGATATTCAAATTCACAAAGGCGAACGCGATGTAGTTGTTGCATCACACGGAAGAAGTTTTTGGATATTAGATGATATTACACCAATTTATCAATTGGCTGAAGATTGGAAAAACATCAACAACAAACCGGCGCATTTATTTCCGGTGCATGAGGGTTGGAGAACGCCCGGCCCTAATTGGAATTCTGATGAAGCCAGCGATCAAAGCGGAGAAAACGAACCGGTTGGCGTTAAAGTGCGCTATATTTTAAAAGATAATATCACCGATGAAATTCGTTTAACCTTTTATGAAGCAGATGGTGATTCAATTATTACTTATTCTAATTTATATGATAATAAACGAACACCAATCACTACAAAAGACGATTTTTATCCCAATTTAAAAGCAGGGGAAACAGGAAAATTAAAATCAATTAAAGGGATGCATCAATTTGTTTGGGATATGCGTTATCCGGAAGCTAAAGGAGACACCAGTGCTACGTTCGATGCATCGTTGCAAGGACCCTTAGCTGTGCCCGGAAAATATATGGTAAAAATGTATAAAGGCAATACCCTTATTGGTGAAGAGCAATTTGAAATTAAAAAAGATCCGCGCAATCCATCTACTCAACAAGAATTGCAGGCACAGTTCGATTTAAATGTAAAAATCTGTAATAAATTAAATGAAATTTCTGCAGCAACGGCTACAATAAGAAGTTTACGCAAACAAATAAACGAACATAGTGCAGGCATTAAAGACCCGGCTCAAAAAGAAAAATTCGAAGCAATTGCAACACCGGTGTTGGATAGCCTTACTGCGATAGAAGAAGGGTTGGTAAATCCAAAAATTCTTGCTTATGAAGACAATTTAAAGTTTCCAATTATGTTGGAAGAAAAGTTGGCAGGATTAAATTATTTCTTACAAATGGCTGACACCGGTCCAACTAAATCGATGATAGCAAAATACGATGATTTAAATAAACGGATTGAAGTATTTTTAAGTGCCTATCGGAAAATGGTTCCTGCAGAAATAAACAAAATAAACGCTGCAGTTGGCACACAAAATTCAGGCTTGCTTAAAATCGAATAATAGCTTAACACTTATAAAGTGTAATACTAAATGGGGGAACAACAAATTAAGTGTTGTTTCCCCTTTTTTATTGGCAATATTCAAGGCCCTCCACCTCCCGTATGCGTTATAAACACTACGCACATTGTTAACTATTTAATAATCGTATATTTGCCGAGTGTTAAACAGGCTGCCTGGCAGCTACGTTTTCAGCATGACGCAAGACCAATCTATTCCGATACGAAAACGGGCCGTTCACTTCGATCTGGTTCGATTTATTGCCACTTTTATGGTAGTACAATTACACGTTGCAACACCGTGGCTGTGGCGGGAACTAGACGTAAACAGTGGTTTTTGGATTACCTGCCTCATTTTCGACACGTTTGGCAGAGTTGGGGTACCTATTTTTTTAATGATTAGCGGCGCCTTGTTGCTCTCCAAAGAAGAGTCCTACCCTTCTTTTTTTAAAAAACGGTTTGTAAGGGTGCTTTTACCTTTAGTTTTTTGGACAATTGTTTACGAAATTAAAATTATTGCCGACCATCATTATTTAAAAGGAGGGGTAGAATGGTCTACACTTTATTCGGTAATGAAAAACCCATTTACGGGACCGGTTTACGACCACTTGTGGTTTTTGTACATGATTGTTGGCATGTATCTGGTAACACCATTTTTACGAAGAATTATTCCGGTTTTACGCAAACAGGATTTATATTATTTATTGGGGTTATGGGTTTTTTCAAATGTGATTCTGCCACTTGTATATAATTACACCACATTTAAACTTGGTTTAAGTATTCCGGTAGTTACTTCTTATTTAGGGTTTTATGTACTGGGATATTATTTAATGCAATATCAGTTTAATGCTAAACAGATTAAAATTGCCTGGATAACATTTGCCGTTAGTTATATCATAAATATTTTATTGGTTTGGATGGATTCCAATCAGCACGATAAGGTTGATATTTTTTATTTATCTCACCACAGACCGGGCATATTTGTTCAGGCGGTTGCTGCATTTATTTTACTTGAACATTATGCCATGAAAGCATTTGCAAATTTTTCTGAAAAAAAATACAAACTATTGGCATATTTAGGCAGCGTAACATTTGGTATTTATTTATTACATCCGCTCATTATCGAATTGTTTGAAGGTGTTTTTATGGGTATAATAGGCATTTACCCTCCCGCAATGACAACCGCACCTGTAATTACCATACCTATTACGGCAATAATAGTTACTTCAATTACAATGGGTATTGTTACGCTTATGCAAAAAACCCCTTTCCTGAAAAACTTTGTTTAATTAAGCAATGGGTTTTGTTTTAATTGCAGTGATGTCACCATCGTCGTGCACATAAATAACCGACACGGCTGCGCAAATCATAAATACCCCGCTCATAACAATTGCATAAATGGCATTATCGTTATAAATGGCATGTACAATTGGTCCGCCAACAATACCATTTATTATTTGTGGTATGGTAATAAAGAAATTAAATATACCCATATATACACCCATTTTTCCTGCAGGAATACTTCCGGCTAATATGGCATAAGGCATAGCTAAAATACTTGCCCATGCAATACCAACGCCAATCATAGAAAAGATTAACATTTCAGGAGAATTAGCAAAAAACATAGAAATTAATCCGGCGCCGCCACAGGTTAAAGAAATGGCATGTGTAAATTTCCTTCCGATTTTTCTTGCTATTGCCGGTAAAAAAATAGCATAAATAGCACTCACTAAATTGTACACACCAAAAATAATTCCCACCCAGTTACCTGCTTTCCTGAATTCATCGCTCGATGTATCATCAACGGGTAATTTATAAATATGATGTGCAATTGCAGGCGTTGTAAACACCCACATGCCAAATAATGCAAACCAGCTAAAAAATTGTACTAAACCTAACTGTTTCATTGTTTTAGGCATTTTACTGAAATCGGAAAATATTTCCCAAATGCCTTTATTCGATTTTTGTGGTTTGCCATGATATTGTTCATATTCTTTTGGCGGATATTCTTTTGCAAATATGATGGTCACCATAATAGCACCAAAAAATACAATCGCACCGATATAAAATGAATAAATAACATTGTTGGCAACCTGACCTTGTGGCGCCGAAGCAGAAACATTTGCCCAGTTAGCTAAAACCCATGGCAACCAGCTGCCTGCAACCGCTCCAACACCAATGAGTACAGTTTGTATACTGAAACCTAGTGTCCGTTGTTTATCAGGTAAGTTATCGGCAACCAGCGCTCTGAATGGTTCCATGGCAATATTAATGCTGGCATCCATAATCATTAAAAATCCGGCACCTATTAACAAAGCGGATTTACCGGCAAGGAAAAATGCTGAATTAGGTAACAGCACCAACGCTAAACAACATAAAATTGTACCTAACAAAAAGTAAGGTTTCCTGCGGCCAAGTTTTGTCCAGGTGTTATCGCTATAATGTCCAATAATTGGTTGGACAATCATACCTGTAATTGGAGCTACTAACCAATACCAACTCAAATGGTGAATATCGGCACCAAAGTTTTGCAATATTGATGATGCATTACCATTCTGCAAGGCAAACCCAAACTGTATTCCTAAAAATCCGAAACTCATATTCCAGATTTGCCAAAAACTCATGCGAGGCTTTTCCATGTTGTCCTGTTTAATTTGGTCGCAATTTAAGGAATGATAGGGATATATCTGAATTTATGCCACCCGATAAAATGCGCAGATAACACTTTTTGTAAAATTTACAATATGCAAAGTCTGATACACTTGTTTTCTTATTTTACAACTTGCCTTCGTTAAGGGTTTTTGTATATTTATTGCTTATTCAACCGAACAGTGTACAACTAATTCTTCAACATGTTAGCTATTCAAAAACGACTCAGCAATTCATTTTATGCCATACTGGCCATGCCTGCAACAGCAATGGGTTTTGCACTATGTGTTCAAATAAGCGCCCTGAGCTGGATTTTATCTACTAAATACAATCTCAAAATAGAAGAAATTGGATTGGTTTGGGCAAGCGGCCCTTTGGCAGGTTTGGTGATGCAATTACTGGTGGGATTAGTATCAGACAATGCCTGGTTTTGGGGTGGAAGAAGAAGGCCGTTTATCATTATTGGCGGCACTATTGCGGCGCTAATGCTGATTTGTTTGCCCAACTTAGATGTCATTCAAAAATTGTTTGGTGCAGAAAGCCTTATTCCGGTTGCACTGGCTGTAGCTACAACATTAGACCTTGCGATAAACCTTGGTTTTAACCCAACAAGAAGTATTATTACCGATGTTACTCCCGATGGGAAAGCAAGAACAAAAGGGTATACCTGGATGCAAACAGTTTCAGGAACACTAGGAGTTGGTGCATATTTTTTAGGAGCATATTTTAGTAACTATACGTTAATTTATGTCGGGGTTTTTATCGTATTGGCATTTAGTATTATTCCTGTGTTTTTTATTGAAGAACCAAAACAATTGCAGGCCGACACAACCGATGCAGAAATTAATGCGCTCGACGTGCAGGCTCACACACAAAAAGCTGAAATTAATGAGTTGATAAAAATATATTTCGCTAATGCGTTTTCGTGGATTGGCGTGCAAACAATGTTCGTTTTTATGTTTGCCTATGCTTCACAAATGTTATTTAATACAAACGACTCGGCATCCCTCGATGAAACACAAAACAATAAAATTGGTCAAATTATCGGTTATTCGTTTTTGATATTAAATGCGGTAGGTGCGTTTTTGCCAGCCATAGTTTTGGAACCCTTAACGAAAAAATTTGGCCGTATAGCAGTTCAGTCCACCTGTTTATTAATTATGAGTATTGCCTACGGCCTAATAGTTTGGATTGGCAATAGTGTTACCGCGTTATACTGCTGCATGGCTTTGGCCGGCATAGGCTGGGCGGCAATTGTAAGCTTGCCTTTTGCAATTATGAGCGAAAAAGTGAATAAACAGCGAATGGGTTTGTTTATGGGAATTTTCAATATGAGTATTGTTATTCCGCAACTCATTGTTAGTTTATTAATTGCACAATTTATAGGTAGCGCAGAAAACAAGGACCTTATATTTGAGATAAGCGCAGTAAGTCTTTTTTTGAGTTTTATTATGTGGCGATTGGTGAAAGAAAAACGTGCAACAGCGTAATTATTCGATATTTTTAAGGTAACTTTAGGTCATAAAATTCATCACTATGAAAAAATATGCGCTATTACTCGTAGTTGTAATTTTCACAATAACAGCTAAAGGTCAGGATACAGATAAAGCTCCTTATGCAATAAAATATGATTTTTTTACACCGGTTGCAGGTTGTTTTGGATTTTCATTAGAAATACCTCGTACTAATTTTACTTCGCTTGATATTGATGCCGGATTAATTGGGCTGAAATTAGGCGATTATTATTACAACGAAACATTTGGAGGCGGTTACGCATCTATTGGCCCTAGGTATTATTTCAGAAAGGATGAGTTACCCAAAAACGATATGCGTGGTCCGTATTTTAAACCTCAGGTTTTACTTAATTATTTTCAATACACTTACGATTATGGATACTATGACCCGGTTTCAAATCAAAGCATTATCAGTGAAGTAACCGGCTCCGATTTTTCTGCAAATATTTTATTGTGCATGGGAAGTCAATGGATTTTATCTGATTTAATAGTATTCGATTTGTGGTTTGGTTTAGGTTATGGCGGCGATTGGACAAAAGAAGAAACTAATGTTCCACCAGATTACTTTTATGAGTATAACAGCAGGTCATATAAATATAGTCACGTACACTTTGGCGACTCACCTATGATATTTGATGGTGGGTTAAGTATTGGGTTGGTGTTTTAATATTTATCTGGAAATGCGATCATAAAGTTTGGTAAGGGCTGCTAACTCTTCAGCCAATTCCGTCCTTAAATCATCTGCTTTCATTCGCCACAACCAGTTATTTACGGTTGTTCCCGGCAAATTCATTCTGGCATCTCCTCCAAGACGCAATAGATCCTGCATGGGAATTATAGCAGTATTGGCAACACTTGCCCAGGCAACGCGAATTAAATCTTTACAAATATCGTTGCCATCGCTGTGAATATATTCGAGGAAATATTTTTGATCTGCTTCTTTTGCTTTTTCATACCAGCCCAAAACAGTATCGTTGTCGTGAGTGCCGGTGTAAACAACACAATTTTTAATATAATTATGTGGAATGTAATCGTTGGATTCGGCACTATCAAACGCAAATTGCAAAATCTTCATTCCCGGTAAATTAAAATGGTCGCGCAATTCGGTTACATCCGGTGTAATTAAACCGAGATCTTCGGCAATGATTGGAATATCGCCTAAAACATTTTTAATGGCATAAAATAATTTTTTACCCGGACCATCTACCCATTTGCCGTTCACTGCTGTCGGCTCTCCGTATGGAATACTCCAGTATCCGGCAAATCCTCTGAAGTGATCAACCCTCACATAATCATATAAAGCTAAACTTGCGCGAATACGATTTATCCACCACGCAAATCCATCTTCTTCCATTTTATGATAATTGAAAATAGGATTGCCCCATAATTGTCCGGTTTCGCTGAAATAATCAGGAGGACATCCACCAACCACAATCGGATTTTTATTATTGTCGAATTGAAATAATTCCGGATTACACCAGGTATCGCTGCTATCCATCGCCACATAAATGGGAATGTCGCCAATTATTTGAACGCCCTTGCTGTTAGCATAATTTTTAATATCCTTCCATTGCTTAAAAAATACATATTGAATAAATTGTTGAAATTCGATGCTGTCTTTTAATGCAAGTGTTTCTTTTAATAACACACTTTGATTGCGCAGGCGATAATCATTTTCCCATTCGTACCAAGGACGTTTATCAAATTTTTCTTTTAACGCCATAAACAAGGCGTAATCATTTAACCAATGCGCATTAGCTTGAAGAAAAAAAGTATACTCGTTATTGCCTTCCGGTTTAAAATTATTTTTAGCAGTTTGAAGAATGCCCATTTTATGGTCTATCACCGAGCCATAATCAATTCTGGTATCATCGCTTACAGTCAACTCAGGAATGTCAGCTGTTGTTATTAAACCATCATTTACCAATGTATCAATATCTATCAAATACGGATTGCCGGCATTGCTCGAAAAACATTGATAAGGTGAATCGCCATAACCGGTTGGCCCAAGTGGTAATATTTGCCAATAGGTTTGTTTGGCCAGATGTAAAAAATCGATAAAAGCTTTAGCCTCATTACCCAAAGCACCCATGCCATATTTGCCGGGTAACGATGTTGGATGTAATAATATTCCCGATGCGCGTTTTTTCATAACAATAGCAAATATATCGGAAAGGATTTTACAATATATAATCTGTTGAAAGGAAATTCGATTTCCGGTTTTCTAAAATGTCGTTTACCATATCGCGGTTGATTGCAGAATCTTTGAACGCAACCGTTGTCCGTATACTGAAAACACGTAAAGCATCCTGCACACTCAGTGTTCCTTCTGCCGAATCTTTTCTTCCGTTAAACGGATATTTATCGGGGCCGCGCTGACATTGAGAGTTAATATTTACGCGACAAACCTGATTTACAAGCGGGTCAATTAGTTTAGCCATTTTATCGTGGTCGGTGCCAAACACTGCCACCTGCTGACCATAGTTGCTGTTTTGGATATAGGTAATTGGCTCATTAATGTCGCTAAATGTGGCAATAGGAATTACCGGCCCAAATTGTTCTTCATGCCAAACACGCATTTTTTCATTTACGGGAAATAGTACTGCAGGATAATTAAAACTTAAAAAATTATCGCCACCATGTTCGTTAATTATTTGTGCACCGTACGATTTTGCATCATCAATTAATCCTTTTAAATAAGCCGGTTTATTATCTTCCGGTAGTGGAGTTAACATTACTTTTTCGCTCCATGGCATACCGTATTTTAAAGCTGCTAATTTTTGTTTGTATAAATCCATAAACGGAACGGCAATACTTTCATGCACAAAAATCATTTTTAATGCCGTACAGCGCTGACCGTTAAACGATAAACTTCCGGTAATACACTCACTGGCAGCTATTTCCAAATCGGCATCGGGTAAAATAATTGCAGGATTTTTCGCTTCAAGCCCTAAACACGCGCGTAGTCTGTTTGGTTTAGGATGCGATTTGCGAATTATATTGGCAACTCGGCTTGTGCCAATAAATGCAAATACATCTACTTTACCCGATTCCATTATTGGTGTAATAATTTCTTTACCATCACCATATAACATATTAACCACACCGGCAGGAAAACTATCGCGGAAACATTCCTGCAAAGGATTAATTAATAATACACCATATTTTGCTGGTTTAAATAAAATGCTATTCCCCATAATTAATGCGGGAATTAAAGTGCTAAATGTTTCATTTAAAGGATAGTTGTATGGCCCCATACATAACACAACACCAAGCGGGCCTCTGCGAATTTGTGCATAAATACCTTCTTCTTTTTGAATTTTGGATGTAGTGCGGTCTAATTCTTTTAAGGCATCTATTGTATCATAAATATATTGGACTGTTCTGTCAAATTCTTTTTCAGAATCGGCGCGCGATTTTCCAATTTCCCACATTAACAAACGCACCACTTCTTCGCGTTTTGTTTTCATCTTTTCGGTGAAATTAATTAAACAGCCAATGCGTTTTTTCACAGGCATGGTAGGCCATTCGCCGCGACCTAAATCATAAGCCTTAACGGCAGCGTGCAGGGCGCTCATTGCCTCTTCAATAGTGTAATGTGGAATTTCACCAACAAGCACCTGTTCAAAATTATCACCATTTTTCAGATATACAGGGGAATAAATTTTTGTAAATGCTCCGTTCCATTTTCTGAATTCACCATTGATTAAATATTGCGATTGTTTTATGGGTAAATCCAATTTTGCATTTTCGGGAATTTGGTCTGCTGAAGGAAATATTCCTGCAAAAATGGATGCTGATTGTTCTGTACTCATGTTATTGTTTAATGAATTTTGCTATCCGGATTTCTTCATCACGGATAATTTGAATTAAATAAGTGCCTGAAATTAAATTTTTTGTAGATATCGTGTTTTCTGTAGAAGATAAAGTTGTGGAATAAATTAATTTACCGGTCATGTCAATAATATTCACCTGTTGATTAGAAGAATTATTATCGCTTATATGATAATATAATACGTCATCAACCGGATTTGGAAATACATCGAAAGTAACTGCGTTGGTTAATTGCTCAATATTTACCGGAGTTGAAATATCTATCAGTTCATCACTTAAATCTCCTTCAACATACACAGCATAACTACGCGCCGGAATTTCGAGATAAATTTGATTGTCGCCCTGAACAGTAATAAATGGATATGCGGTTTGTGAAAAAATATCTGTTAACGTATCACCGGGAGATATGTTTGCCGTATTAATTGTTTGGTCTACTTTTAATGTACTTCCGGAAAAATTAATAACAACAACTACTTCCCGTCCGCTTTCTGCATAACTTGTCTGATAAATTAACGAGGTATTTGCACCACCTGCAATATAATTCGCGGTATATGGTGAAGCAAATCGGCTTAAATAATCTACTTGAGTTGCACCATAAATATATCGCTTATGAGCTTCCATTAAACCATCAATTTGGTAACGCATATTTAAAGGATAATAATCCTTAAAAAACACGCAAGGAATGCCCAGCTTATTATTAGTGAGAATATAGGCATAAGCTAACATTGGATCATTATCAACCGGCTGCCCCGCATCTCTGAAATCGTGATTATTAATAAATGTGACAACATTAAATCCGCTACCGCCGGCGCCATCAACTATACCTGAATTAAATACATTACGCACATCGTAGCCAAATGCATCACAAGCTTGTTCTAAATTATTTCTCAAAGCAAAATCAAAAACACGCACATTGATTGCATCTTTTGTGTCGCCATCCATATTAAACATGACATCGTCCAACCAACCTTTTAAGACTGAAGGTGTAAAATCATAATTTTCACCAACAACCATTCCCGGGTTCATACCATTGTCATGTAAATCATCCAATAAATCGCCGACAAACCATCCGGGAAAATGTTTAACAGCGTCTAAACGATAACCGCGTATACTTTCATCTGTCCATAAATATTTTGTGTAGTCGTATAAAACATCTTTAGTTGAACCTACAGTTTGATCGATATCATAATAAAAATAAAATGCATCCTGATCGCCGGCTAATTGTGTAGGATTACCATTGGGTTTAAAATTGAGATAATTCATTGCTCCCTGCCCGCTTGGTAAATTGGTAAAATCGGTAGCAGTTTGAAATTTTATTTGCGATTGAACATCCGCCCCTAAAGCACCATTCCACAATCCATATACATAATGATCGGTCATATCACC
>DAORKJ010000041.1:0-3577 GCA_035439505.1 Chitinophagales bacterium | reverse complement strand
TCAACGGCACCATTGTCTTCCCAACTTCCGCCATCGCGATGATTATAAATCATATCGGCTACCATCTTGATTCCCAGACTGTTGTAGGTTGTTTTTAAGGCTTCAAACCCTTCTCTGTCGCCCCAGCGTGCAGGTCCGTAATCGCCAATATCATAGTAATCACGCACATTATATCCCATGCTTGACGAACCCGATATCGATTTTGCCAATGGTGGTAACCACATATAGGTAAATCCTGCATCTTTTAAATGTTCTCCTTCCTGATTCAAATAATCAATTTGGTTGCCAATACCGGTATAAAATAATGGGTAGTCCCAATACCAGCCTTGCATCATGAAATCTGGCGTTTGACTTTTAGATTTTGTAGAAAAAAAAGCTAAACAAAAACCAAGTGCAGTAAAACCAATCAATAGCTTCCTCATATAACCTGACTATATTTGTTGCAGTAGACAAAAATACATGAATATGTTAAACGATACGCGGAAAGTGGTAAGGAAAACAACCTTGTTGAGTCATTGTTGCCTCTTTTTAGTTGTTTTTTTTGTGTTTAGCGCGCAACTTATTGCACAAATGACAATAAGGGTAACTTCCATACCTCAATATTTTATGCCGGTACTGGATTCGGTATTTATTGCAGGCACTTTTAATTCGTGGAATCCGGGTGATACCATGTTTGCTTTAGAAAAAGATTTTGATGGTGATTATGTTATTAATTTATCAGGAACAAACGGTGAAGAGATTGAATTTAAATTTACACGCGGTGATTGGGAAAGAGGTGAAACAACATTGGAAGGTGGTTTTGTTGCAAATAGGGTGGAAATATTTGAAAATGGTGTTGTAAAAGAATACACTGTTGCCAACTGGGAAGACCAAATTGGTACGCATACCATCGCCGGAGATGTAATCCAGTTAGACTATGATTTTGTGATTCCTCAATTATCAAGAACCCGCCGAATTTGGATGTATTTGCCTCCTGATTATTACACTTCCGGAATTAGTTATCCGGTTGTTTATTTACAAGACGGCCAAAATGTTTTTGACCTTGCAACTAGTTTTATCAGTGAATGGGATGTTGACGGCACCATGCAAACTTTAATCGCAGCAGGTCATACACAAGCTATTGTTGTTGTTGTTGCAAATGGAGAAGCAGATAGAATTGATGAGTATTCGCCGTGGAATCATCCTACATATGGTGGCGGTGACGGAGATTTATATGCCGACTTTATTGTGAATACTTTAAAGCCATATATAGATGCAAATTATAACACATTACCCGACAGATTAAATACGGTAATTGGAGGAAGTAGTTTGGGCGGACTAATATCGTATTATATGGCATTAGAACATGATGAAATATTTGGCAAGGCCTTAATTTTTTCACCTAGTTTTTGGTTTGATGATTCAGTAAATATATTTACGCAGCAATTTGAAAAAACATTGCCATCTAAAATTTATATCACTGCGGGATTAAATGAAGATGAGGATATGGTTCCTGATATTACAACAATAACAGATGAATTGCAATTAAAAGGATTTAACGAAGATGAGCTGATAACAATAATTAGGTCAGATGGGGCGCATAGCGAATGGTTTTGGAAACGTGAGTACGATGATGGCTATTTATGGTTGTTTGAAGACCTGCATCCGCTAACAACAGAGAACCAGGCACATCAAATAAAGTGTTATTATGATAGTAAGTCTAATACAATACAGTTTGAAGGTATTGATAATTTTGACTTTGTTATTTGTGATGTAATGGGCAGAATCCGTTTAAATGGTTTGGCTCATAATTATATAAATTGCCATACGCTTCCTAAAGGTGCATTTATTTTTACCATGAAAAGTAATCAGCTCAACTATACATTTAAATTCATGGTATTATGATGCAACAATTAAAATATTTAATGCTGCTATCGAGCATTATTTGTTCAAGTTGTACATTTAGTCAGTTGACTATAATTGTAGAAAATGCGAACGATTTTCACGATTCAATTACTAATAAAATGTTTATTGCCGGTAATTTTAATGGATGGAATCCCGCAGACAGCAGTACTATGTTGGTTTGGGAGAATGGTGTGTTGCAGACAACAATTGTTATTGATTCAACATGGAGTGCACTCGAATATAAATTTACTTGTGGCAGTTGGGAAAAAGGTGAAGTGAAAAAAAACGGCGCACCGCAACCTAATAGAACCTGCTTTTACAAACCGGGAATGGTGGTGGAAGAAAAAATTGAAAGCTTTGCACATATTGCACCAAAATGGCAACCGGCAGAAAATACTTCTGTAATTAAAATAAAATTGTACGCAGAAACATTAAACAAAGAAAAAACCATTCGCATATTATTGCCATGTGATTATGAGAAAAATGATTTGAATTATCCGGTTTTATATATGTTGGATGGACAAAATTTATTTGATGAAACGATGTCGCATTCCGGTGAATGGGGTGTGGATGAAGCAATGGATTCGTTGTGTAACATACATAAAATGCAGGCTATTATAATTGGAATAGATCATGCGGGAGAAGAGCGAATTGCAGAATATTCACCCTATCCAATTCAAGATTATGTTACACAACCTCAGGGTGATGCTTTTGCTGAGTTTGTAGTAAATACATTAAAACCATTTATCGACAGTAGTTATAGAACCCAACCGGAGCGCGAATTTACGGGCATTGCTGGAAGTAGTATGGGTGGAGTTATGAGTATGTATATGGTAATGAAATACAACAATGTGTTTTCAAAGGCCGGTGTATTTTCTCCGGCGTTTTGGACAAATGAAAGTAATTATGAAAATGCAAAAACAATTGTCGTACAACAACCAACACAAATTTATTTTTTAGCAGGTGCATTAGAAGGTAATGAATTTGAAGTAGTGAATGATACTAAAAAAATGTTGGATATTTTATTGCAACAAAACAACCCAAACATAAATACACGTTTCGTAACACAAAGCACCGGCCGCCACACCGAGTCGTTTTGGAATGCCGAATTTTTTGAAATGTTTGAGTGGTTATTTTTAAAATGATTGTGGTAATTTTGTTGAAGTGATTTTTGTAGTTAGTGTTTTTGCCGGGAAGTCGGGGAGAAAGGAAGTGA
This sequence comes from Chitinophagales bacterium, assembly GCA_035439505.1. Taxonomy (GTDB): domain Bacteria; phylum Bacteroidota; class Bacteroidia; order Chitinophagales; family BACL12; genus UBA7236. The sequence continues at coordinate 477 of DAORKJ010000041.1, read as the reverse complement.
CGGGAGGTAAAAATGATTAATTATGAAAAAATATGAATTAACAGAGAGAGAACAGTTTTTAGCAAAAAAAATTGTAGATGCGGCTATTTTGGTTCACAAACAACTGGGGCCGGGGTTACTGGAAAAAGTGTATGAAATTTGTATCGCGCATGTTTTGATGAAGCAGGGTATAAAAGTTGTTAGACAAACAATAGTGCCGGTCAAGTTTATGGATTTGGAGATTAAGCATGCCTTGCGACTGGATTTATTGGTAGATGATTGTATAATTGTAGAAGTAAAAGCTGCTGAAACAGTGCATCCGGTATGGCAAGCACAAATTTTAAGTCAGCTGAAATTAACAGGTAACAGTATCGGATTTTTATTAAATTTTAATGTAACATTAATGAAAGACGGGATACGCCGTTTTTCATTCAACCACAAACAATGATTTCAAAAACCACCTCCCGCAACTTCCTTTCTTCCCGCCTTCCCGGCTAT
>DAORKJ010000040.1:2761-31877 GCA_035439505.1 Chitinophagales bacterium | reverse complement strand
TTTATCCGGGTGTAATTGATTTATGTAACGGCATCGATAACGATTGTGATGGCAATATCGATGAAGATGCATTATTTACTACTTATTATATAGATAACGATGGTGATACTTATGGTGATCAATTAGATGCCGGAACAACATTCTGTTATGTTCCTGCAGCGCCTTATGTATTAGATAATACAGATTGTAATGATGGCGACATGTCAATTAATCCAGGTGCAACAGAAATATGTAATGCAATGGACGAAGATTGTGATGGTATTGCAGATGACGGATTAACTTTTGTAACCTATTATAAAGACAATGATGGTGATGGTTATGGTGCCGGACTTTATGGTACAGTAACAACATGTGATGGCGCACCTGCAACTTATGTTGACAATGATTTAGATTGCGAAGATTTTAATGCTGCGATTAATCCTGCAGCTGATGATGTTTGTAATTTTATAGATGACAACTGTAGCGGTGTTGCTGATGAAGGATTGCCAATTTTCACATTTTATTTAGATGCTGATGGTGATACTTATGGTAACCCGGGCGCTACATTAGAAGCATGTGGTCCTTTTGGTGTTATGTGGGTAGAAAATAGTGAAGATTGTGATGATGCTGATGCAGATGTACATCCTGGTGTTATCGACGAATGTAATGGTATTGATAACGATTGCGATGGCAATATTGATGATGATGCATTATTTACTACTTATTATTTAGATAACGATGGTGACACTTATGGTGATCAATTAGATGGTGGAACAACATTCTGTTATGTTCCGGCAGCACCTTATGTATTAGATAATACCGATTGTAATGATGCTAACAATACAGCATATCCCGGAGCAGCAGAATTATGTGATGGTATTGATAATGATTGCGATGGTTCAACTGATGAAGATTTAGTTACTGCATCAGTTTCGCCTGCAGGTCCTACCGTTTTATGTAAAGGTGATTTTATTGAATTAACTGCAAATGCAGGACCGGGATATATGTATCAATGGTATAAAAACGGTAATTTAATTCCTGGTGCAACATCAATTAGTTATAGTACCAATAAATCAGGTTACTTCCAGGTAGAAGTTTCACTTGCCGGTGGATGTAGTGTATTATCCGCAACACATGGCATTTCAGTAATTGCAAAACCAAATGCGAATATTACTGCTCCTAACGGAACCAGTTTATGTGCATCAGTTAAATTGAAAGCAAGTTATGGTGGAGGTTATAGCTGGCAATGGTACCTCGATGGTTCACCAATTCCAGGTGCTAACGATTATTTATATTTCCCAACTGTTGCAGGTAGTTATGCATGTCGTGTAACCAATGCTTCAGGTTGTAGCCGCAACACACCTGCAATTGCAGTTACTGCTTGTAAAGAAGGTGAATTAGTTGATGGTGTTATTACTGAAACTTTCGATATTTATCCTAACCCAACTATTGGTGAATTTGTAATTGATATGACACTTAATACAACAGCAACAAGTGCAGATATGCAATTGCTGAATATTATGGGTGAAATTGTTTACAATAATTCAGTTAGTGTAAATAATGGAAGCATTAATGAAAGTATTTTATTAAATGATAATGTTCCTTCAGGAATGTATATTGTTAAAATATTAGTTGATGGTTCTGAATATACTAAGCAATTAGTGTTGCAGAAATAATTAGCATATTTCGATTTAGAAAGAGGTTGTTTCTTACTTGAAACAACCTCTTTTTTGTTTCATTCAGATTATTATAAGGTATTCAATTGTTGTTTTCCATCTTGGAGATTTATTTATTGTGAAACCATCTATACAACTAACTGCTTGTTATTCTCATCTATTCATCTGATGTTTTATTTAGTGGTACACGTTGTGTACTTTAACTTTGCACATTATTTTCGATTTATAGTCTAATTTCAAATATTTGTTTTATGTTTAAAATTCAGCTCCCCAAGGCAATCACAACCCTTTTTACCACTGCAATTGCTTGTTTATCAATAAGTTATGCAAGTGCTCAAGACACCATACTCGAACAATCCTTCGATTTTCCTGCCTTGTTTCCTCCCTTTAACTGGACGAATACCAAGGTGGCGGGAACCGGAGCACCCGGCAATTGGGCAAGGGTAACAACCGGTGGTTCACCAATACAGGAGCCACATTCGGACCCTGCTGAAGCAAAATTTAACTCTTTTTATTACCCTGCAGGAACTGCCTGCGACCTCAGCTCAGAAGTTGTGGATTTGTCGGTATCAGGAACCTATACCGTAAATTTCTGGATGTATCGTGATGCAGGTAATGGTAACGATAAATTAGAAGTTTATGTAAATACCACACAACAATCAGCGGGTGGAACATTGATTGGAACAATTTTCAGGAAAAAAACAATTTCCCCGGTTGCGGCTACCGAAGGATGGTATAACTATAGTTTTACAATTCCTGCCAGTTATAATACCACTACTAATTATATCACATTTAAAGCTATATCAGATTACGGATTCAATATTTACCTGGATGATATTGCCATTGTAAAAAATGTTATTTCTATTCCTGGTTGCGCAACGGGAAATTCTCCGGTTGATGGAGCAATTGGTGTTTGCTCTAATGCAACAATTTCATGGGATATTGTTCCTTATGCAACCGGTTATAAATTAACAATGGGAAACAATGCACCAAATTATAATAATGTTGCTTCTAATCTGGATTTAGGTAATGTGCAAAGTTTTTCTGCATTGTTAAACAATAGCACCGTTTATAAATGGCGTGTTCGTCCGTATAATGAAAATGGTAATGCTGTTGGATGTGTACAAAATACATTTACAACTGCATCTGATGTTTGTTATTGTTTGCCTGAATTTATAGAACCTAACTGTGTGTCATTAGATTTTATTGATGATGTTTATACAACAGGTGCACTTGGAAATATCTCCAATATGAATACAGGATGTGCTGGCGATGATAACAATTATACTTATTACTCCGCATTAACAATAGTTGCAGTAAAAGGAGGTACATTCACATTAAATATGCAATCAGGCATCGACTACGCACAAGGTTATGGTGTTTGGGCCGATTGGAATAAAGATGGCGATTTTGATGATGCCGGCGAATTTGTGTATCAGTCAACAACACCTACAACCGCTTTAGTGAGTGCAGCAATTACAGTTCCTGAAACAGCAACATTAGGTGTAACACGTTTTAGAATTCGCGCCTTTTTTAATGAAGCTCCTTTGGCAACACAATCTTGTGCAGTTTGGAACGAAGGTGAAAGTGAAGATTATAATATCGAAGTACAGGAATGTACAGTTACCGATTATTATTTTGATGGTGATGGTGATGGATATGGAAATCCTTTCGCAGTATTTACAACATGCGTTCCTCCGGTAGGTTATGTAATTAATAATACCGATTGTGATGATGCTAATTCAAGTGTTAATCCCGGCGCTCCCGAAGTATGTAATGGTTTTGATGATAACTGCAATGTAACTATCGATGAAGGAGCTGTTACTGCAACTGTAACTCCGGCAGGCGCAACTACAGTTTGTAAAGGCGCAGCATTATTATTAAATGCAAATACAGGTGTTGGATATACTTACCAGTGGACACGTAATGGTGCAAATTTAGCCGGTGCTACTGCGTCATCTTACAATGTTACCAAATCGGGTAATTACGCAGTTAAGATTACAGCGCCCGGTGGATGTTTGGCAACTTCAACAAGTGTTGCTTGTGTTGTAAATGCTAACCCAAAAGCAAATATTAGTGCACCGGAAGGAACCGATTTATGTGGATTAACTGATTTAAATTTAGTTGCTAACGGCGGTGTAGGGTATACTTATATTTGGTATAAAAACGGCGTTGTAATAGCCGGCGTTACAACACAAACATATATTGCAACTACTATTGGCGATTATCGTGTAAGAGTAACCAACGCTGCTGGTTGTAATAAAACTTCGTTAATTAAAACTGTTACCGCTTCGTGTAAATCCGGTGATGTTGTAAATAATTTAAATGTATTCCCTAACCCTGCTTCAACTGAAATAAATATTGTTTTCTCTACTGAAAACAGTACTAGTGGTGTTTTAGCCATTACCGATTTACTTGGTCGTAAGCTAATGGAGCAAAATATTAATATTGAAAACAATATGTATACCGGTAGTATGCATGTAGGAAATTTCGCAAATGGTGTTTACTATATCGTATTCGAATCTGACAATACACGATTAGTAAAACAATTTATAAAAGCAGATTAATTTTTGCAAAAAAAAATAGCGACTGCTCAAATCGGGCAGTCGCTATTTTTTTTGTGTTATTTGTAATTATTCGCCGTCAATTTTATCCTGCAATTCATTTCTGTCCAGTGTAATATTATACTTGGTTGCAAATGCTTGTTGAGCAGTCTGGAAATTGCTATCTAATATTCCTTCTTGTTCAGTAATTCTTGTTAATATTTCTTGTAGCTTAGTCAAATCTTCGGCATCAAAATCAGGGTCAAAAACTAAATTCAACATAATTAAATATTCGTTTTGAAAAGTATTTAAATAAAAATCAAATAATGCCGTAGCCGCATTACGTAAATCGGTATTACCTTCATAATCAGGTAAAGTTCTAATTTTTAATACTGCGTCCTGCATTTCAGCACCCATTGCCAAAAAATAAGGTTCTACACTTGCATATGATGCAGTTTCTGATGCAACCTGTTCATTAAATGCAATTAATTTCTCTCCAATTTTATTTTGAAGATCAACAATGTAATCATTGTAAGCAATTGGGTCAGTAAATGTTTGGCTTTTAGCGGCAAAACTTGTTACTAATAAAAGAATGGTAAGTAGTTTTTTCATATTTGATATTTATAAAATTTTAGTTGTTTCGACAAAAAAACGGCAACACTTACTTTTTAGTAACCATTGCCGTTGAATATTATTTTAATAAATGTCAGGCTTCAAAACTTGTTCCGCAACCACACGTTTTAGTTGCATTTGGATTATTAAATGAAAAACCTCTGTTGTTTAAACCATCTACGAAATCTATTTCCATTCCGGCTAAATACATGCCATGACTTTTTTCCATTATTATTTGGATATCTCCAACCTGATAAACATTATCGTTTTCTTTTTGAAGATCAAATCCAAGAATATAAGATAAACCACTACATCCACCTCCTTTTACACCAACGCGTAAACCGTAGTCGGCAGGTATTTGCTTTTCGCTGATAATATTTTTTATTTCGTTTACAGCACTTTCTGTAAGGCTGATTGGCGACTCGATTAATACTTCCATAGTTTTAATGCTTTAATGCAAAAATAATAAACGCAATTCCATTAAATAAAGTTTCAAAGCATAATAAGTCTGCTCATATTGATTTGCTTGTCACAAATTGATGATTTTGAGCAGGTTGTGACTTCGCCGTGTGCGCCCTAAAACTGACTTTTTAGCCCAAAATCACCTACAAACGTATATTCCCTGTTACTGGCAAAACCGGATAAATAATTATAATAATTTAGATGTAAAGCCCTGTAATTAACTAAAATTAATGAGTTGTGATAGTAAAATTGTGACAAGCCATATTATTGAGAATCAGGCAGTTCTTTGTGAAAAATCAACTAAAATTTTCATCTTTCCTTTCCATTCCTAAGAGTTGAGACACAGATAACAATTTTATTTAACACCTAAACCACACATTATGAGAAAAAGGTTTTTACTCTCATCCCTGGTTGCGATAGCACTCGGCTTTACGTCAGTCAATGCGCAATTGTACAATTACACAAACGACCTTTCCGGGTCACCGGCATCAGTTGCCGCAAACACTTCTGCTTCCTCATTGGGAAGAGTTAATGGTGCGCTCGCCTCTGCAGGTTGCGCCGATGGCTTTAACTCCAACAAGTTTTCAGAAGGAACCATTTATGCCACCACTAAACCGGCAATGGAGTTCTCTATTACACCAAATTCAGGTTACCAGTTAGACGTTACCTCACTTTCTGTTGATGCACGTCATAATAATAAAGGCCCTGTTACCTGGCGTTTAGCTTATTCAACCGATGGCGGCGCTACTTGGGTCGACAATGGTGCAGATTTTAATGTTGGTGCAATTTCTTGCGGTACTTCAACAACGTTAAGTTGGGATATGGCAGATTTTTCTACCTATAATACATTATATGTGAGAGTTTATGCCTACGCAGCATTAAGTAACTTAAATGGTGTTGCAACAGCAAAAAATGTTGTTTTAGGCGGTTCAGTATCGTTTGCTGATGTTGATGGCGATGGCTATACTTCTGATGTTGATTGTAACGATGCTGATGCAGCAATTAATCCCGGTGCTTCAGAATCTTGTAATGGCATCGACGATAACTGCGATGGCAATATTGATGAAGGAGTTCAAACCACTTATTACGCTGATATGGATGGCGACACTTATGGTGATGCCGGAAATTCAACTATGGCTTGTTCAATGCCTGAAGGATATGTAGCGGATGCAACTGATTGTAATGATGGAGATGCTGCTGTAAATCCCGGTGCTACAGAAGTTTGTAATGGTATAGATGATAATTGTGATGGCAATAACGATGAAGGTTTAACTTTCACTACTTATTATGCCGATGCTGATGGCGACACTTATGGTGATGCCGGATCTACAGTTAGTACATGTGATGGTGCACCTGAAGGATATGTTTCAGATGCAACTGATTGCAACGATGCAGATGCTGCAGTAAATCCTGGCGCAACTGAAGTTTGTAATGGTATAGATGATAATTGCGATGGTAATACAGACGAAGGCGTTCAAAATACTTATTATGCAGATATGGACGGCGACTCGTATGGTGATGCAGGTTCATCAACAATGGCATGTTCAGCTCCGGAAGGATATGTAACTGATGCAACAGATTGTAATGATGCAGATGGTGCAATAAATCCAGGTGCAGCTGAAGTATGTAATGGTATTGACGATAATTGTGATGGCAATACCGACGAAGGTTTAACTTTTATAACTTATTATGCAGATGCTGATGGCGACACTTATGGTGATGCAGCTTCTTCAGCAACTACTTGCGATGGCGCTCCTGAAGGATATGTAGCCGATGCAACAGATTGTAATGATGCAGATGCTGCAGTAAATCCGGGTGCTACTGAAATTTGTAATGGTATCGACGACAATTGCGATGGCAATATCGATGAAGGCGTTCAAAATACTTATTATGCTGATATGGATGGCGACACTTATGGTGATGCAGGTTCATCTACTATGGCATGTTCTGCTCCGGAAGGATATGTAGCTGATGCAACAGATTGTAATGATGCAGATGGTGCAGTAAATCCTGGTGCGACAGAAGTTTGTAACGGAATCGATGATAATTGCGATGGCAATACAGACGAAGGTGTTCAAAATACTTATTATGCTGATGCTGATGGCGACACTTACGGTGATGCAGGTTCAACTACAATTGCATGTTCAACTCCTGAAGGATATGTGTCAGATGCATCAGATTGTAATGATGCTGATGCTGCAGTAAATCCTGGTGCGACAGAAGTTTGTAACGGAATCGATGATAATTGCGATGGTAATACAGACGAAGGTGTTCAAAATACATATTATGCTGATGCTGATGGCGACACTTATGGTGATGCAGGTTCAACAACAATGGCATGTTCAACTCCTGAAGGATATGTATCAGATGCAACAGATTGTAACGATGCAGATGGTGCCGTAAATCCGGGTGCTACAGAAGTTTGTAATGGCATCGACGACAATTGCGATGGCAATATCGACGAAGGTTTAACTTTTACTACTTATTATGCAGATGCTGATGGCGATACTTATGGCGACGCAGCTTCTACAGTAACTACATGCGACGGTGCTCCTGAAGGATATGTATCAGATGCAACAGATTGTAATGATGCAGACGGTGCAGTAAATCTAGGCGCTACTGAAGTTTGTAATGGTATAGATGATAATTGTGATGGCAACATCGATGAAGGTGTTCAAAATACATATTATGCTGATGCTGATGGCGACACTTATGGTGATGCAGGTTCAACAACAATGGCATGTTCAGCTCCTGAAGGATATGTAGCTGATGCAACAGATTGTAACGATGCAGACGGTGCAGTAAATCCGGGCGCTACTGAAGTTTGTAACGGTATTGATGATAATTGCGATGGCAATACAGATGAAGGTGTATTAATTACCTTCTATGCTGATGCCGATGGTGACACTCATGGTGATGCTGCTTCTTCAGTGGATGCATGTTCAGCACCTGAAGGTTATGTAGCCAGCAACGACGATTGTAATGATGCTTCTGCAACTGTTTATCCGGGTGCACCTGAAATTTGTAATAACGGAATTGATGAAGATTGTGATGGTGGTATCGATGTAATTTCTACAATAGCTGCCGGTGGTCCTACTACATTCTGTTTAGGTAACAGCGTTACTTTAAGCAGCACAACTGTAGGCACAGGATATGGCTATCAGTGGATGAAAAACGGTTCTAACATTGCCGGTGCAAATAGTTCGAGCTTAAATGTAACATTACAAGGTAACTATAAATGTACTGTTACAAAAGGCGATTGCTCAAGCACTTCAAGTGTAATAACTGTTTCTGTTAACCTTAACCCAAATGCAACTATAGTAGCTTTAGATGGCACTGACCTTTGCGGAAAATCTTATGTAAGATTAAAAGCAAACAATGGAACAGGTTTAACTTATCAGTGGTATATGGATGGTGTAATTATAGATGGTGCTACAGGTAACGTTTATTATGCATCATTACCTGGCAGCTACTATGTTGTAGTTACCAATGCGGCAGGTTGCAGTAAACAAGCAGCGGCTGTAACAGTTATTTCCAGCTGTCGTATTGCTGAAGAAGGTGCAGTAGCATTTAATGTAATACCAAACCCTTCTAATGGTAATTTCCAACTTAATGTTAATTTGGGTAATGGTTTGAATGGTAATGCCATTATTAGTGTAGTTAACATTGCAGGTCAAAAAGTAGCTCAATTAAATGGTGAAATCGCTAATGGCGAAATGAGTGCCAATGTAAGTATCCCTCAGGTTGCTGGGGTTTACATGGTAGTTGTTGAAGCTAATGGTGAAGTATTTAGCCAACAAATTATGATTACTGAGTAAGATTAGATTTTAAATAAGGAGGGCTGTCGTAACCGACAGCCCTTTTTTTATGCCTGTAAAGGCCATGATATTCCGGCTAATTATAAATTAAATGGTTATTTTTAGCGTATCGGGAATAAAGATTTACCCTTAATTACCCTTAAGATGTATAATTTTTCAAATGTTTCCCCGTTCTTAAGCTAATGTAAAACCTCAGGTAAGAATTTTAGTTTTAAAAGAAATTTTTACTTCGGGTATTGGTTTTAATATTCTTAATTTTATTTTTGCAACCCTCCTAAAACGAGATACATGGAATTATTTTGGCAAATTGTAGGATACATTATCCCCGCATTAGTAGTTTTTTTAACCACCTATGTGGTAATCAGGGCTTTTTTGGACCGTGAACAGAGTATGCGTGAAATGGAATTCAGGCAAGCTAATTTGCGTGAATCCTTGCCAATTCGTTTGCAGGCGTATGAACGCCTTACCTTGTTTTTAGAGCGTATAGCACTTAATAATTTATTGCCGCGTGTGCGCAAGCAGGAAATGACAGTTGCGGAGTTCCGAACGGCACTTATTAATAATATACGGATGGAATATGAGCACAACCTAAGTCAGCAGGTTTATGTGTCTGCTGAAACCTGGGGAATGATACGTGCAGCCAAAGAGGAAACCATCAGTGTAATAAACAGAAATGCGATGACGATTATGCCCGAATTGCCCGGAATAGAGTTACATAAAAAAATTATAGGTGAACTTGCCGAAAGTGAAGATGATGCCATTACCCTTAAAGTGTTGGTTCAACTTAAAAAAGAAGTGATGCTGTTATACGGCAAATAAATTCGCCTTACGTTTTCCCTTACAGATATTTATTTTTTTATAATGTTCTCTTGACCTGAGGATATAGTTACAACCACTGTGCAGCACTTACCATTTATATATCAACCATTTTGTCGTGGGAAAAATCGGCTATTTAGCATTTTATTGCTAAGTATTTTTTTCATAACTACTTCATGTAGTTATTATTATGCCGAATCATCACATCAGTCATCGCAGGTAAGGGTTATGGAAATTACTCCTGACTCAGCAGCTAACGCACTTATTTTACCTTATAAGTCATCGCTTGATGGAGAAATGAATTCCATTGTTGCCGAAATAGGCAATGAGATGCGCAAGTCAAAACCCGAATCAGCACTCGGTAATTTTATATGTGATGTCATAGTAAAACAAGGCGAAATAGTTACTGGCAATAATATTGATTTTGGCGTATATAATTATGGCGGAATTCGTCAGGATGTAATTGCCGAAGGTCCTATTACAAAAGGTAAAATTTTTGAATTATTACCATTTGAAAATTTTGGTGCAATAGTAACACTCGATGGTCCGTCAACTTTATTATTAATTCAAAAAATAATTGATGAAGAAGGTTGGCCGGTTTCAGGCGAATTACAAATTGTAATTAAAAATAATCTGCCGGAAAAAATTTTAATTAACGGAGCACCATTTGATATTACAAAAAGTTATGTGGTGGTAATGAATGATTATATGGCCGGTGGAGGAGATAATTCTGCATTTTTAACCGGACAAAAAGTGGATGTATTAGGCGTAACAATTCGCGCAATGATGCTCGATTATTTAGCGGCAGAAACAGCAGCCGGAAGAAAAATATACAGTAAAACAGAAGGGAGGATTGTATATGCAGACTAGAAGAATATTTCTCAAAAAAATAGCCTTAGGTAGTGCTGTAGCAGGATTGGGCGGCATTCCTTTACAATCGTTTGCGGCCGGTAGTGTAGATAAATTAGTGATATTACATTCTAACGATGTGCATAGCAGGATAGATCCATTTCCTGATAATGATAAAAAATTTCCCGGCATGGGAGGTATGGCAAATAAGGCTGCTATCATAAAAAAAATTCGCAGTGAAGAGGATAATGTTTTATTATTAGATGCAGGTGATATTTTTCAGGGCACACCCTATTTTAATTTTTATGGTGGTGAACTGGAAATGAAACTTATGAGTGAAATGCAATATGATGCCGGCACAATGGGTAATCATGATTTTGATGCAGGGATAGATGGTTTTGTAAAACAATTGCCTCATGCAACATTTCCTATTTTGGTAGCCAACTACGATTTTACAGGAACTGCTTTAGAAAATAAAATTGAACAATACAAAATTTTTCAGAAAAAAAATATTAAAGTAGGCGTATTTGGTTTGGGTATCGAATTGAAAGGATTGGTGCCTGAAAAACTATATGATAAAATACAATACCTTGACCCCGTTGAAAAGGCAAAAGAGATGGTTGCCATTTTAAGGGATAAAGAAAAATGTGACTATATAATATGTTTGTCGCATTTGGGGTATCAATATAAGGATGATAAAATTTCCGATGTTAAGTTGGCGGCACAAACTGAGGGTATCGATTTGATTTTAGGGGGGCATACACATACCTTTTTAGACGCCCCTGTAATTTACAAAAATCTTGCCGACAAACAAGTGTTGATTAATCAGGTAGGTTGGGCTGGGGTGTGGCTTGGAAGGGTTGATATTTTTTTTGAGAAAAAAAGAACAAAAAAATGGCATTCTGGTAAACCTGTCAAGGTTTCGAAAAAAACAAGGGAATAAAAATTTTTTTTAGAAATATTTTTTTCACACCTTCGTTATCCCGCTGTGAATAAATAATTAAAAAATTCTAAATTCTGAGATGAGTAGCAAAGATTTTCAAACTGTGTGGGCCAATTGTCTTAAGATAATAAAAGACAACGTGAATCTTCAGAGTTTCAAAACCTGGTTTGAGCCGATTGAACCGGTTAAATTGGAGGATGAAGTTTTAACGATTCAGGTACCCAGTCAATTTTTTTATGAATGGTTAGAAGAACATTATGTAACTTTATTAAGAAAAACAATTAAACGTGAATTAGGAAACAATGCCCGGTTAGAGTACAGGATAGTAGTAGAAAATAGCTCTGGAAACAACTCCCCTTTTACTATTGATTATCCGAATTACAATACCGGTAACAACAAGAACCCTGAAGTAGCGGCTCCATTAGTTATGGGAACAAGCATCAAAAATCCGTTTGTAATACCCGGTTTGAAAAAAGTAAATATCGAATCAGGGTTGAACGCCAATTACAACTTCGATAATTTTATAGAGGGTGACTGTAATCGTTTATGCAGAAGTGCTGGTTATGCTGTAGCGCAAAAGCCGGGAGGAACTGCTTTTAATCCTTTAGTAATTTACGGTGCAACAGGACTTGGTAAAAGCCATCTTGCACAGTCAATTGGTAACGAGGTTAAACAAAATTTCCCGAACAAAACGGTATTGTATACCAATGCTGAACGTTTTACAAATCAGTTTATCGAGTCGTTAAAAAATAATTCAGTTAACGATTTTGTACACTTTTATCAATTAATAGATGTACTTATTATAGATGATATTCACTTTTTTGCCAATAAAGCAAAAACGCAGGATATTTTCTTCCATATCTTCAACCATTTACATCAGGAAAGCAAACAAATCATTTTAACCAGCGATCGCCCTCCGCGCGACTTGGAAGGAGTTGAAGAACGTTTGTTGAGCCGTTTCAAATGGGGATTAAGTGCTGATTTACAGGCACCTGATTTCGAAACACGTGTAGCCATTCTCGAAAAGAAAATGTATGCCGATGGTATCGAGTTACCAAAAGATGTGGTTGAGTTTGTAGCCTATAATATTACCAATAACGTTCGTGAATTAGAAGGTGCACTGGTATCATTACTTGCTCAGGCTTCATTGAACAAAAAACAAATTGACCTGGATTTAGCTAAGAAGATTGTGAAGAACTTCGTGAAAAATATGTCACGAGAAGTGTCTATCGACTTTATCCAAAAAGCAGTTTGTGATTATTTTGAAGTGCCGGTTGACAAGCTTAAAGAGAAAACGCGCAAGCGCCAGGTTGTTCAGGCTCGTCAGTTGAGTATGTATTTGTCTAAAAACTTTACAAAACACTCACTGAAAGCAATTGGTAAACATTTCGGCGGTCGCGACCACTCTACGGTTATCCATAGCTGTCAGGCCATCCAAAACCTGATGGACACCGATACCAAGTTCAAAGAAAGTGTTGACGACTTACAAAAGAAGATTCAAATGAGCATTTCATAATGCCCAAAAACGATAAAAATGAGTGCCTCCTCAACCGGGAGGCATTTTATTTTGCAGTAATGCATAAATTTTTAGGATAAAAAAAACCGTTTTATTACCTTTGCCGTCCTTTCGATAGAAAACAAGCTTAAAAGCCAGGGTTTTATTGAGTTGTTCTTTAGGTTTTGAAGATATGAATTGATTTTAACTAATTACCCGGTGAGGTGGGTGAGTGGCTGAAACCAGCAGTTTGCTAAACTGCCGTACTGGAAACGGTACCGAGAGTTCGAATCTCTCCCTCACCGCCATCATATTGAAAAATAACCGTTCGGGGCGTAGTTCAGCCCAGTTAGAATGTCCCGCTCAGGCGGGAAGGCCGTAAGGTCAAAAAAGATATTGTTCGGGGCGTAGTTCAGCCCGGTTAGAATGTCCCGCTTAGGCGGGAAGGCCGCAAGGTCAAAAAAGATATTGTTCGGGGCGTAGTTCAGCCCGGTTAGAATGCCTGCTTTGGGAGCAGGAGGCCGCTGGTTCGAATCCAGCCGCCCCGACACAAAACCATCAACTTAGTTGATGGTTTTTTTATGTACCAATTTATCCTTATTTTTTAGAAAAGCATGATCAACCCACAAGCCCGAATTGTGCGCGCATGAAGGGAGTTGGCAGCATGGTCCAAATTAATAAGCTCAAATAAGTGAGGGTTAATTTTAATAATGCCGGACTAATTTTTGATTATCTTGATATTCTGAACAAAATTGCCTTCTGTATATTTCAAAAAATAGATGCCACTTGGGTATTTACCGGCATCAATTAATGTTTCAGAATTGTTGATTATTTCCTTCAATAATGTTTGCCCTGACAAGTTATACATAACCAATTCGCCTTTATTGGAATTGCTGTTATATTTTGTAATTGCAAATTGGTCATTAAACGGATTTGGATTTACAGCAATGATTTGTTCATTAGGTAAATTATTATGTATAGCCACTTTTTTATCGCCGGTATATCGCAACATCAGGAAATCATACCCTGCATTATAAATGTAACCGGCAGCTAAAATTTTAGAATCAGGCTGAAGAGCAACAGCATAAACATAATCAGCCTCAGGACCAACATCGGTTATAACCAATCCATTTTCTCCAAAAGAAGTATCGATTTTTCCATCGGTATTTAATCGTGTTAGGGCAATTTCATAATCCGGATCGGTAATTACTTTAAAGCCGGCTAGTATTATCTTTCCGTCAGGTTGTAAAACGATGTCTTTGCAATAGCTTATATCTCCAAAATTAATTGTTGTAATTCCGTTTTCTCCAAAAGTGTTATCGAGAAGCCCAGCACTTGTGTAACGCAAAATTGTGAAATACTTACCATCAACGGTATCGCTATAACCTGCTAATAATACATTATCATCAGCATCGGTTTTTATCGAAAACCCAAAATCTTGATCATGATAAATATCCTGTTTTACAAAACCATCAACGCCAAAACTATTATCAATAGTGCCATCTGTATTATAACGAACAATGGCGTAATCGTGATAGTCAGACCCTTCGGTATCGTAATACCCTCCGGCTAAAATTTTACCATCGGCTTGAAGGGTAATAGATTTTAAATAATCATGCCCGATACCTACATCGGTTGTTACCTTTCCGTCGACACCAAAACTATCGTCAATAGTACCATCAGCATTAAACCTAATAAGCCCAAACATCCGATCTGCGCCATAAGCTTCACCACCCATAACTATTTTACCATCTGTTTGAATAGCAATAGAAAGTCCATTGTCAAGATTTCCAAAAAAATCAGTTTCAACTTTCCCATCCCCGCCGAAAGTATTATCTAAAGTTCCATCAGTGTTTAAACGAATCATGCCGAAATCATCAAAACAACATTTTGTTCCTGCTACAAGAATTTTACCATCAGGTTGAAGTTGTGCGGCATATCCAAAATCTTTTTCACCATTAAAATCAATTGTTACCAGGCCATCGGTACCAAAATCTACATCTAAAGAACCATCATAGTTGTATCGCGCTACCGCAAAATCATTTGAAAATGTAGTAAATGTATATCCTGCCGTTATAATTTTTCCATCAGGTTGCACTAAAACAGCATAACTTTTATCATCATTTGTTGTTCCAAAATCTGTTTTTACAATGCCGTCTATACCAAAACCGAGGTCAAGTTCACCCGCCTGGGAGTATGAATTTATTGGGAAAGTACAAATGAAACAAAAATTTAAAATAAAAAGAGAAGTGTTAAATGTAGTTTTTGCCATTTTTTTTACCGAAAGATAAAAAATATTTTCCCTTAGTAAAAGAAATTTTATCACTTATGCATGGAAGAGCGTATAAAGAGCCAGGTAAATCAAAAAATCCCTTTCTCCTGATCTTTTTTATTGAATGAAAACACACCTTTAATAGATTCAGCGTGTTCGCTTCCGTTTTTTGAAAAAATGTAACGGGTAAGCTGGGTTAATCCATAACCTGCAATGGACTGAAAGATTAATTTTCTGCCCTTATTAAAAATCATGTTTCCGGCAATGATTGGGACCAATGGTAAAGCCTGTTTTGCTATTTGCATACCTTTTTTCAGAGCAGGTTGTTCGTTGTCCATGTTGAACTTATCACTTATGGTGTCCTTTAAATGCGTTACGCGTTTAATAACTGATAAAACCGGTTTAACCTGGTCGGCAATTTCTCTATATTGGACCTTAATTTCCGACTCTAAAACCTCCGAGCGGCTCCTTAACAAGAACCGTTCATGACGTAATTCATTTAAATTTTTAATTTTCAATTTTGTTATCGGGGTCATCATCATCATTGTCGTTGGTTAAATCACGAATTAAAATATTCATTATAATAGCTTTAATTCCTTTTGATAAGAAATAACGAATAAGTATAAATACAAAAAGGTAAAATGCGCCCATCAGGACAAATCCCAAGGCTGTATTTTCCACTAATGTACCTAACCAGAATGCGCCACCTAAGCTTAAAAACACTACCATTATTAATAATAAAATGATAGATAAACCATTGGTGATAAAATTAGATAGGGCGAATGCAACCTTTTCGGTTACATTCAGCCCTATTATCTGTAGACGCACATTGATATACTCTTTTACATCATCTGCAAAATCCCGTAGTTCATTTTTATCCGGAGTATTCAATTTGTTATAGTTGTTTTACGGCTTGTTTGCCATTATCATGAATTTTATTTGTCTCAGCATGAGTTTTGTCAATAAAATCAAGTACTTTTTGTTTGCCTTCTTCTTTCATATCAACGATAGATTGTAAAATTTGGTCCTTAAGTGTAACGCCTTTTCCTTTAAATTCACCGGCTTTCATTCTTAATTCATCAAATTCATTAATCAGTTTTTCCTTAATATCATCGCTAACTGAATTTAAAGCTTTGCTAATTTTTTTTCGCAACTTGTCATTTTTTTCTGATGCGAACCAGTATCCCAAAGCAGCACCCGCTCCTATGCCGGCTAACACTGCAAATACAGTTGTTTTGTTACTCATATTTCTAAATTTAAATTGTTAAATAAATTGCTACGTTTTTTGATTTCACTATTGATTTTTATAATTCAAATATTAAGCCATGTTTTTTTAAATACAATAGTTTGTTCATAAAAACATGCTATGCTAATTGAGCTTAATACATGTCCATATTTTACAATTATAAAGGTAGGTATTGAAAGGTGCTACATTGTTACATAATTAATTCAAATAGTTACAGAATTATCACTTCTTGCGAAAATCAATTATTTTAATTGTAATGTTGTACCTATAAAGATTAGTGTATCTGATTTTTTAAATTTATTTATTGTGAAAAAAAATTACAATTGTATTTTAATTCTGCTACTAATAATTAGTGCAAGTCAACAGCTTTCCGGGCAGTACGTAACGTTTGGTCGTGCATTTAGTTTTGGCGATGCATTTATCACCGACAAGGATGTGTCACATGGCTTTTTATTAAGTTTAACCGGTGGATTGTCAATTACTTATGCTGACAATGAACATTATGGTTTTGCAGCAGATGTTGTGTATGCTACAGAAGGAAGTAATAGTAAAACAGCCGGTGTAGCCGGTGATATACAGAATAAAACTAAACTGGGTTATATCAGAATACCTTTTAAATATATTCGTTTTTTAGGTAAATATGGCGACCCAATTCGACCAAAAATATTTGTAGGGCCATCGTTCGGATATCTTGTTTTAGCTGAAACAAATAGAGATAATTCGATAAGCGATTTTAATAAATTTGATATGGGTTTACATATCGGTGTTGGTGCAAATAAAATTATATGCGATCGAATTTGGTTAAACACTGATATTACCTACACACAAGGTATTTTAGATGTAACTAAACAAACTCCTTTAAATGATGAAATTAATTTAAATGGCAGTGTTCGTCTCAACATTAGTTTGTTGTTAGGGACTAATAGAAAATAGGTGGATGTTTTCCGCAATATGGGAAAAACATCCCCAAATTTTAAGATGGATTAAACACGAAATAATGAAATATATAAAAATCGAATGCAATTTTAACTGTTAATAGCCACTAGTTTTTTACGGCATGTTTATAGTATGATATAATTTTTAACAATTTATTTAACTTTCTAAATTACTGCTTATGTTACGTTATGCGCTTATTTTCTTTATTGTTGCATTGGTTGCAGCAGTTTTTGGCTTTACTGGGATAGCTGTTGGTGCAGCTTCAATTGCCAGAATTTTATTCTTTATTTTTATTGTATTGTTCCTCATTAGTTTAATTGGAGGATATTCTTTCGGGAAGAAAAAATCCTGATAGCAACTCAATCAATAAACATTTTTACCCGAACCTACTATTTGTTAGACGAGTAGTGAGTGCCTTGATTTTTAATTTTGGCTCCATGTTTTATAATGTGGTTGTGTGATGTTTTGTTCGGAAAAATAGCACTCAAAATATCGTTTTAATACTTCTGATTTACTGAAAAATTTGAGTATTTCGAGAAAAAGCGCTTACATTCTACAAAGCGCTTTTTGTATACCATTTTTCGGATGGCATCCGTTTGTCATTCAATTCCTGAAAGTTCCCATTGGTATTGTTCAGTTTTCAATTATTGCAATCTTTTTTTATATTTGCCACAGTAATTATTCAGGCATATGATTTTATAAATATAAGCTTTCACTTTACCGAAGTCGGTTAGCTTAATTTTTCCCGGTATCTTACCCTGTCTCCCATCTGGTGGAAATGCGGACAGGTTTACTCAAATTATTTTATTTGTTAAACTATTATTATGTCCGGTATACGTACATTTTTTATATTATTGAAAAAGGCCTTAAAAGGCGAAAATATCGATGCTACCCAGGGTAAAATCGATACCGTTATTTTTTTATTAGCAGTACCAATGATTGCAGAAATGTTGATGGAAAGCATTTTTGCTCTGGTTGATATCATATTTGTCAGCATGATTAGTGTTGAAGCGGTTGCAGTGGTTGGACTCACTGAAAGTACACTTACCATTATTTATTCATTAGGATTTGGATTAAGTATGGGTGCTACTGCATTGGTAGCTCGTCGCGTTGGTGAAAAAGACCCAAAGGGAGCTGCAGAAGCAGGTATGCAGGCAATTTACTTAGGGTTAGGATTGGCAACGATTATTTCATTAATCGGTATGTTTTATTCAAGAGACATATTGATATTAATGGGCGCATCTGATGGAATGGTGGAAACCGGTAAAGGTTATATTCAATGGATGTTGTGCGGCAATTTTGCCATTTTATTATTGTTTCTGATTAATGGAATTTTCCGCGGAGCAGGTGATGCAGGAATTGCCATGCGCAGTTTAATGCTGGCGAATTTAATTAATATCATTCTCGACCCGTTATTCATATTTGGTATTTGGATTTTTCCGGAATTGGGTGTTAAAGGTGCAGCTGTTGCAACAACAATTGGCCGTTCAGTTGGCGTATTATATCAATTGTATTATCTCGTTAACGGCAAGTCGATGATTGTGTTGAAAGGAAAAATTTGGCAAATAAAAACACATATTATTGCGCAATTAATGAAATTGGCTGCGGGCACTGCGGGTCAATTTATTATTGCTTCTGCAAGCTGGATTTTTTTGATGCGTATTATGTCTGAATTTGGCGAAAATGTATTGGCAGGATACACCACTGCGATACGAATTGTAGTATTTACCATTTTACCTGCTTGGGGAATTTCCAATGCTGCAGCAACATTGGTAGGTCAAAACCTTGGTGCTAATTTGCCTGAACGTGCTGAAAAATCTGTTTGGCGGACGGGTTATTTTAATATGTTGTTTATGGGATTTGTTATGGTTTTGTTTTTTGCCATTCCGGAGCAACTTATCCATATTATTACCCGTGATGAAGCAGTTGTAAAAGAAGGTGTTTTATGCCTGCGGATTTTATGTTTAGGATATATTGCTTATGGGTACGAAATGGTTTTGGCCAATGCCATAAATGGTGCAGGCGACTCCAAAACACCTACCATTGTGAATTTTTTCGGGTTTTGGATATTACAAATTCCGCTTGCTTATTTTTTGTCGACAGTGTTGGATTTAAAATCAACCGGCGTATATATGGCTGTCCCAATTTCGGAGGCTTGTATGGCAATTGCTTTTGTAATTATTTTTAAAAGAGGCAAATGGAAAACCCAGGTGGTATAAATAAAAAAATAAATTTTTTTATAAACCAATACCTGACAAATTTACAGAGGGTCGATTTAAACATTTTTACTCACATGGCACATTTGTTTTATTGAGCCGGATTTGATTTAAACGTGTAAGCGCGGATAAAAAAAATTGAACCTGTCAGGTTTAAACCTCCGAGGTTTAAACCTGACAGGTTTTTGATATCTGTCAAAATTGCATGCCGAGAAAAACTAAACTTTTACCGCAATTTTGTGTTCAATTGCAATATAAAATTGAGCAACTCGTCAACATAGATACCCTGCCCGAAAACTGTAATAATTACTTTAAAATTCAACCACAAAAAATAAATTATGCCAACTGCATTAATTACCGGAGCCTCTTCAGGATTAGGTCTCGAATTTGCTAAAATACATGCTGCTAATGGTGGCGATTTAATTCTAGTTGCCCGAAGCGGAAATAAGCTGGAACAATTAAAGCAGGAATTAACTGCTAAACATAACATTCAGGTTAATATTATTGTAAAAGATTTGAGTATTCCTGATGCTGCTCAGCAAGTTTATGATGAGGTGAAAAACAAACAATTAAAAGTTGATTATTTAATCAATAATGCCGGGTTTGGGGATTTTGGGTTGTTTGCCAATACCAATTGGGAAAAAGAACATCAAATGATGCAGTTAAACATGACTGCGCTGGCGCATCTCACTAAATTGTTTGTAAAAGATATGGTAGTTGCTCGCAGCGGAAAAATTTTGAATATTGCCAGCACGGCTTCTTTTCAGCCCGGTCCTACCATGGCAATTTATTACGCAACAAAAGCTTTCGTTTATTATTTTTCCTCGGCGTTATACAATGAATTAAAACCTTATGGTGTAAGTGTTACTTCTTTCCACCCGGGACCAACCAAAACGGGATTTCAGGATGCAGCGGATATGCATAGTTCCCGCTTATTGAAACTCATGCCGGTGCCCGATGCGCTCCCGGTTGCTAAAAAAGGATATGCTGCAATGATGAAAGGGAAAAGAACTGCAATTCCAGGGTTAATCAATAATGTTTTTCAAATGTCTTCGAAGATGATGCCTTGGTGGTTTATAATTCCCTCAACCCGCTTTTTGCAGGGAAGTGAAGAGGTGAAATAGTGGATTTAATAAATAATGTCGGAACTGAAATGTGCTGACCGGCAGATAATACACGGTTAGCCGGGATTGATGCGGTTGGGCTTGTGCGAATTGACAGCTAATTGGTCTTGATATGGGCGGAATGCTTGCTCTGCTCACACTAGATAGCGAAAGCCCGTTGTGCATGCTATAACCATTCAGATTGCCCTGCTCCAAAAAAGAAAACCTCCCTATTCTTTGGTGTTTTGCGGTTTAGTAGCCGTGGTTTCTAGCGTTTTTATTACTATTCTACTTTCTTAATAGAATATTAGCCTCACTTTGTTCCAATTCTTTCCTGTTTTCCTACAAATCCTCGGCATCAATCCTTAACTTTGCACCGCTTTTAACACAGATTTGCACAATATGAGCCCTGTTCAGGACAATATACATCCGATTTTTGACCGTCTTTTACAAAGAGGCGACAAAGAGACAATGCTGAAACAACGCTCGAAAGTCATATGGCTTACGGGTTTGAGTGGTTCAGGAAAGAGCACTATTGCAGAAGCGGTGGAGAAAATTTTACATGAACGTGGTTATTTGACCATGTTGCTTGATGGCGACAATATTCGCACAGGAATCAACAACAACCTCACTTTTAGTGAGCCGGACAGGGTTGAAAACATTCGCCGTATTGCCGAGGTAAGCAAATTGTTTTTGAACTGCGGCATCATTACCCTGAACAGTTTTGTTAGCCCGACCAATGAAATCAGGACTTTGGCCAAAAACATTATTGGGGAAACCGATTTTGTAGAAGTTTATGTAAATGCGCCTTTAGAAGTTTGTGAAGCACGTGATGTAAAAGGCTTGTATGCCAAAGCCAGAGCAGGTTTGATACCTGATTTTACCGGTATTACCTCGCCATTTGAAGCACCTGAGCATCCTGCCCTCGAAATAAGGACCGACCAGATGGAAATTCAGGAAAGCGTGCAACGTTTAATCGATTTTATCATACCTATCATACAACATTCTTAATTAATTGTCATGAGTTATAGTTTAACACATTTAAGAGAACTTGAAGCTGAGAGTATCTACGTGATGCGAGAAGTAGCTGCGCAGTTCCAAAAACCTGCCCTGCTGTTTTCAGGTGGAAAAGACTCTATCGTTATGGTTTACCTCGCAAGAAAAGCCTTTTGGCCTGCGAAATTCCCATTCCCTTTAGTGCATATCGACACCGGACACAATTTTGAAGAAACCATGGTTTACCGCGACTGGCTGGTAAAAGAAATGGGTGCTAACTTAATTGTGGGTAGTGTTGAAGAATCTATTAATAAAGGTACAGCAGTTGAAGAAAAAGGTTTAAATGCAAGTCGTAATGCTTTGCAAACCGTAACCTTACTCGAAACACTCGAAAAAGAAAAATTCGACGCTGCTATGGGTGGTGCCCGACGCGATGAAGAAAAAGCACGTGCGAAAGAACGTTTCTTTTCACATCGTGATGAATTCGGTCAGTGGGACCCAAAAAATCAGCGCCCTGAATTATGGAATTTATTTAACGGTAAAAAACATATCGGCGAACATTTCCGTGTATTCCCAATTTCGAATTGGACTGAGATGGATGTTTGGCAATATATTTATCAGGAAAATATTCCACTTCCGAAATTATATTTCTCACATCAGCGTGAAGTTATTGTGCGCGATGGTGCATTAATTTCTACTCACCCTGAATGGGTTAAAGTTCGTCCAAACGAAACACCTAAAACAATGACGGTGCGTTTCAGAACTTGTGGCGATTTACCTATTACCGGTGCAGTTGAAAGTGATGCTGATACAGTAGAAAAAATTATCTACGAGGTGGCAACCACACGTGTAACTGAACGCGGAAGTCGTGCTGATGATAAACGCAGCGAAACTTCAATGGAAGACAGAAAAAAAGCAGGTTATTTCTAAATACAATTTTGAAATTATCAGCTTAAATAAACAATTTATTCAAACACTTATCCAATTATAAATGGAACATTTAGTTCAAGACGGAAAATTCGATCACCATGGTTATTTAAACATGGAATTGTTGCGCTTTACCACTGCAGGAAGTGTAGATGATGGTAAATCGACATTAATTGGTCGCTTATTATACGATTCAAAATCAATTTTTCAAGATCAACTTGAAGCAATTGAAAAATCAAGTAAATCTCGCGGTGAAGATTATGTGAACCTCGCATTATTAACCGATGGTTTACGCAGCGAACGCGAACAAGGTATTACTATTGATGTGGCTTATCGTTATTTCAGCACACCTAAACGCAAGTTTATTATTGCTGATACTCCCGGCCATATTCAATATACCCGTAACATGGTTACCGGTGCTTCTACAGCCAACCTTGCTATTATTTTAGTAGATGCTCGTCACGGTGTAGTTGAACAAACTTATCGTCACTCATTCATCGCTTCATTATTACAAATTCCGCATATTGTTATTTGTATTAATAAAATGGACCTTGTTGACTACAGCAAAGAAAAATACGATGAAGTAGTTGAACAGTTCCGTCACTTTGCATCGAAATTAGATGTGCAGGATGTTCGTTTTATTCCTATCAGCGCATTACTTGGCGACAACGTTGTTGACCGCAGTACAAAAATGCCTTGGTATGAAGGACCAACATTAATGTATACACTCGAAACTGTACACATTGGTTCTGACCATAATTTAATTGATACACGTTTCCCTGTGCAGCACGTAATTCGCCCTATGAGCAATGAATATCACGATTACCGTGGTTATGCAGGTCGCGTTGCAGGTGGTGTTTTAAAACCGGGTGATGAAGTAATGCATTTACCAAGTGGTATTACTACTAAAATTGCAGCCATTAAAACAATTGATGGTGATTTAGCTGAAGCATATCCTCCACAATCAGTTACCATCACTTTAGAAGATGATGTAGATATTAGTCGAGGTGATATGATTGTTCGTGAAAACAATGTGCCTAAAATCGGTCAGGATATCGATATCATGGTTTGTTGGATGGATGATAAAAACCCATTGCGTTTAAATGGTAAATACAGCATTCGCCATACTACTCGTGATGCCCGTTGTATTATTAAAGAAATACTTTACAAAGTAGATGTTAATACATTACACCGTATTCAGGATGTAGATTCTTTATCGTTAAACGAAATTGGCCGCGTAAAAATCAGAACAACCGTTCCACTGTTTTACGATGAATATCGCCGTAACCGTAACACTGGTTCTCTTATTATTATCGATGAGGGAAGCAATACAACTGTAGGTGCGGGAATGATCATAGAATAACATTTTTGACCAAATCAATATGTAACCCGGTAGTGAGGAGCTGCCGGGCTTTTTTATGCCCGGTTTTCTCAGATTTCTGTCATTTTCTAAAAAATTAGTTGTATAACTAAATAATTAGTTATAGGTTTGTAACATGAAAGAACTTACCAAAGCAGAAGAGCAGGTAATGCAAATATTATGGGACCTGGAAAAGGCCTTTGTGAAAGATGTATTGGAACAGTTACCTGAACCTAAACCGGCTTATACCACTGTTTCCACCATCATTCGTATTCTGGAGCAAAAAGAATTTGTTGGCTATAAGGCTTATGGTAAAACGCATGAGTATTTTCCTTTAGTGTCGAAAGATGCTTATAAAAAATTTATCACGAAAGGCTTGTTAAAAGATTATTTCAGCGGGTCATTAAAAAACCTCGTATCCCATTTTGCTGAAAAAGAAAAAATTGATGTGAAAGAATTGGATGAGATATTAAAAATTATTGAACAAACCAAAAAGAAAAAATAAGCTTATGTTATACTTAATAAAATTGAATATTACGCTTATAGCCTGCTATCTTTTATATAAAGGCGTATTTCAACATGGTACTACTTTGCAGGCACGCCGATTTTTTTTGTTGTTTAGTTTAGTGTTTGCAATCATAATTCCTTTTGCAGCAACAATTCATTTACGTGATAATATTGCAGCAGTAACAACAGTTTTGTCTACGGTGAATATTCAAAGTAATGCACTTGCAGAAAATGTTTCGGTAACAGGCAGTTATTCACAGTATATTACAGGTGCTTATATAGGCATAGTAATTATTATGTTTTTATCAGCTGTATATAAAGTCTGGTCGTTGTTTCGAATTATTCGCCAATCATCTGTCGAAAAAACGAGGCAATATAAATTAATCAGTAATAGTGCGATTAGCGCACCGGCATCATTCTTTAATTATATTTTCATGCCCGAAAATCTGGATGCCAAATCGTATTCACTCATTTTAATTCACGAACG
This sequence comes from Chitinophagales bacterium, assembly GCA_035439505.1. Classification (GTDB taxonomy): domain Bacteria; phylum Bacteroidota; class Bacteroidia; order Chitinophagales; family BACL12; genus UBA7236. The sequence goes on along the minus strand of DAORKJ010000040.1, from coordinate 6,634 downwards.
TTTGCATGTAAAACAATGGCACAGTTTGGATGTGCTTTTTACAGAAATACTCAAGTGGGTTTGTTGGTTTAATCCGGTGGCGTATTTGTTTCAAAAAGAGATACGATTTGTACACGAGTGTATAGCCGACAAAGCAGCGGGTGAAACACAACAAGTTACCTATCAGCAATTATTGGTGCAATTTCATTTATCTGCATCTGTAAATACATTAACTAATCATTTTAATCAAACAACTAATTTAAAAAGGAGGATCACAATGTTTAATCAACAATTTTCAATTGCCAACAATGCTATTAAATTAGCTTTAGTGTTACCATTTTTTGTTTGTATTGGTATTTTGCAATCAGGCGCACAAACTTCAGAAAAAAGTAAAACTACAACTGAAGAAGGTGTTACAAATCCTGAATTTCCGGGCGGTATCAATGAATTAATGAGTTACCTGGCGAGTAATATTGTTTATCCTGAGGCTGCAAAAGCGGCGAATATTCAGGGCACCAGTATTATTGAATTTACGGTAGCTAAAAACGGTAAAGTAAAAGATGTTCATGTGAAAAAAAGTGCCAATCCGGAATTAGATGCAGAAGCTGTTCGCGTAGTTTCGACCATGCCAAATTGGAAACCCGGTGAAAAGGAAGGTAAAAAAACAGATGTTGTGCAAATATTACCAATACGTTTCGCACTTAATTAAAGTCAATTTTATATCATTAAAAAACCCCGCAATTGCGGGGTTTTATTTTGCTTGATTAATCCTTAAAGAATTTCCCTAAATAAATTTTATCGTGAATTGTTAACCGAATAATATAATTAGCTGACGGCAAATCTGCTACATTTATTTGAATATTTGTACTGGATTGGAACATATTTTTTTCTGTAATATAAATCTCCTGACCAGCCATATTTAGTAACGAAATCTGCATTTGTTCATCATAAGCGGGTAAGTCCACAACTATGATATTACTCGCAGGATTCGGATAAATATTTATAGCCAAATTGGGTGTCTGATTAATACCGGTAGCAATATCAATTTGTTTACAAAGTTGTTCGCTTCCGATATCATTTGTAGCAGTTAAACAAACGGTATAAATATCTAAAACGGCGTAAGTATGCACAGGATTTTGTAATCCTGAAATTGCACCATCTCCAAAATCCCAGAGCCAATCAGTTGGTTCATTAATGGATAAATCGCTAAATGAAACGGTGAGTCCGATAATAGTATCAACTTCAAAATCTACAACTGGTGCCGATGCGCCATTATCGATAACAACATTCTGACAATCTTCATCTACTCCACCCGGATTTGACACAGTTAAACAAACGTTATAAGTGCCATTTTCAACAAAATCGTGTACCGGATTTTCGAGTGAACTAAAATCGCCATCACCAAAATCCCAGAACCATGATGTTGGTGAGTTGGTACTTAAATCGTTAAATGTAACAATCGGGTCGCCTGTATAATTAAATGTTGCCACCGGAGCAAGATAACCATCAATAATTACCACTTTACATTCAGTTGCAGAACCTGTTAAGTTGGTTGCGGTTAAACAAACATCATAGCTACCATTTGTAGGAAATGTGTGCACCGGATTTTGTAATGTAGAAGTAAATCCATCATCAAAATCCCAAGCCCATTCAATTGGTGAATTTGTACTTAAATCGGTGAACGTTGTAGTTGGGTCACCGGTAAATGAAAAATCTACAACAGGCACAACATAATAATCTATTGTTACATCCTGACAAGTGGTATTTGAGCCAACGCCATTTGTTGCGGTTAAACAAACATTATATACGCCGTTGGCTGCATAAGTATGTGTTGGATTTTGTAAAGTAGAAGTAAATCCATCATCAAAATTCCAAGCCCATGAAGTTGGTCCGCCAATTGATAAATCGGTGAAAGTTACTGTTGGGTCGCCACTATAAATAAAATAAGCTGTTGGTGATAAATAACTATCTATAATAATATCTTCACAATGTGTATCAGAGCCGGCCACATTTGAAACAGTTAAACAAACATTATAAGTACCGTTTACAACAAATGTATGAACGGGGTCTGATTCAGTTGATGTAAATCCATCATCAAAATCCCAAAAATAACTAGTTGGGTCACCACTACTTAAATCGATAAATGCAACCTCAGGGTCACCAATTGAAGTAAAGTCCGCAACCGGTTCATTAAATGCAACAATTGTTTCACAAACTGTTGCTTCACCATATACATTATAGGCAGTTAAACATACTTCATATTCACCGGGAACATAAGTATGGGTTGGATTTTTTAATGTTGATGTTCCGCCATCGCCAAAAGTCCAATAATAGGTTTCAGCATCAACAGTTAAGTTGGTGAATGTCGCATTAAAAGAACCACCGAAAGGAACTAATACATAAGTAAAATCAACTGTTGGATTATATGGATCGAAACGTTCAGGTGGCCATGCTGCATATAACATATTACTTGTAATAATGGCATCGGCAGGAACGTCGAGTGCTGTTCCCGGTTCTGCATCTTCTTGCCAGGTAACATGCACAGCCCCATCTACAACTCGCGGATAAGCGCTTGGATATGCATTTTCTTTGGTAAGATGTGTGGTATAAGTTAAGTTAACAGGATTTGTCCAAGTGTCTCCATCATCTTCAGTATACATTCCAAAAACATCGTAACGCGTTTGATTGCCTAGTGAAATTTGATATTCCACAGGGCTCATATACATTAAAAATACTTTATCTGTAATTGGGTCCCATGCTGCTGTGGGAAATGAAGTAACACCTTCTGCTCCATATGCTGTAAAATCTGTTCCAATTCCACCATAAGGATTATTTAAGCCATCGGCATTATTCCAATCTACAAAAGCATCTAACACGACTGCAGATGCCATACCGGTTTTCCAGTACCATATACCATCTGTTTTTGGGATATAAAAATAACCGGCGGCAGTAGTTGGGTCATATATGCGAATGCGACCGCTGAATACATGAACGGTGCCATCATCTTCAATAATCATTTCTAATTTTCCATCGCTTGAAGCAATGGTATCTTTATCTCCATCGCCATCGTAATCGGTAGTTTCGCCAGCAGCGCCATCAAAATTATCGATAGGGAAGTTTACTAATACCTGACTTGTCCAGGTGCCAATATCTCCTTTTGAATCAGAATGCATTAAAATCATATCACAAAAATTGGCGCCGTATAAAACATATACGTCATTACCTTTTGCAACAACCTGATAACAGGCAGATGCAATGAATTCAATACCATAAGCTTCTTCAGCAAATGGTAATGCATATTCTGCAACTGCCCATGTTTCACCACCGTCGTCGGAGCGATTAAACATGAGTGATTCCTGCGTAGTTTTTTTAGCGGCGACTACATAAATGTCATCCGTACCTGCAGGGCAATAAGAAACCGGATAGTAACCATCAATATCTTCTGAACCGGCTGTTGCTGTCCAGTCTGTGGCACCAACACTGCTATTTTTATGTACCATAACAGTCGATGTTTCATCGGTTACAACAACTTCATGGTCGAGCACCCGCAACAAATCGCCATCGTACGATTTTTTGCTTTCTGCCCGATTAGCAGGAAATGCACCCCAAGAGGCGCCATTAAAATGATTAACAAACATACCGCGGTCGTTAAACGCGGCAGCAAAACCATCAGAACCTAACCATCCGGCAGTAATTTTTCCATCGGTGTAAGCAATAATCCGGTTATGATTACCGCTGTAGGTTTGAAAGTCGTATGTGGTGTTCCCGATAACAACGGGTTGTGCCTGGGAGAGTATGGGAATGGATAAAAAACATAAGGCTGTAAATACTCTTTTCATATGATCACATTTATTAAAACAATGAACTATAGGTAATAGGCATTATAATATTAGC
>DAORKJ010000040.1:0-2661 GCA_035439505.1 Chitinophagales bacterium | reverse complement strand
ACACCACTGGTTAAGTCAATTACTTTACATGAAGTATTGCTACCAAAAGGATTAGATGCCGTTAAACAAACATTATAAATATCTACAACCGCATAAGTATGTGTTGGATTTTGAAGACCTGAAATATCGCCATCTGCAAAAACCCAATACCAATCTTCCGGGTCGTTTGTAGATAAATCGGTAAATATTGCAGTCAAGCCTGTTACAGCGAAATCAAAATCGGTTACTGGAGCTGAACCATTTGCAGCAATAACCACATTTTGGCAATAAGTATCAGAACCGCCGGCGCCTGTTACAGATAAACAAACATTATAGGTACCGTTTAATTCATAAGTATGAACCGGGTTTATTTCGGTACTTACATCACCATCATCAAAATTCCATAACCATGTGAGTGGGTCGTTGGTTGAAAGGTCGGTAAATGATACTATCGGATCGCCGGTGAAAGTAAAGTTAGCTTCCGGCGCTAAGTATGCGTCGATAACTATTGTTTTACATTCACTATCAGCACCTGCAACGTTACCTGATGTTAAACAAACATTATAGGTTCCGTTTTCGGTATAAACATGCACAGGATTTTGAAGGGTTGATGTTCCACCATCTCCAAAAGTCCAATCCCAGTAAGTTGGAACGTTTGTGCTTAAGTCCGTAAAGTTAACAACCGGTTCATCCGAATAAGTGAAATCGGTTACAGGAGTAACAGGGTATCCTGAAATATTAATAGTATTACAATCGGTGCTTGAACCTAAGGCGTTAGTAGCGGTAAGGCAAACAAAAAACGAACCATTGGTTGCATATGTGTGCACCGGATCTTGTAAGGTTGAAGTAAATCCATCGCCAAAATTCCAGTTCCATGAAGTTGGATCATTGAGCGATAAATCAGTAAAGGTTACTGTTGGGTCACCTGTGTAACTAAAATCAGCAACTGGCGGCTCGTAGGTATCAATTAATACATTTTCGCAATGTGTATCTGAACCCACACCATTGGTAACAGTTAAACATACGTTGAATGTGCCGTTGGTGGCATATAAGTGGCTAGGATTTTCCAAAACAGATGTTCCGCCATCACCGAAATTCCAGCTCCATGAAGTAGGACTGCCGGTTGATAAATCGGTAAAAATTACTGTTGGGTCTCCGGTATAGGAGAAGTCTGCAAAAGGAGGCACAGCTTCAATGATATTAATAGTATAGTCTTCCGTTTCGCCATAGCCGTATTCTAAACACGGGTCTATGCCAAGTATATTCCATACTTCGCGAACACGCATTCTTGTGACACCTGGCGTTGCATCAACAGGAACGGTAAAGTTGATTACACCTGTTCCCATGCCAGCTAATCCGGTTACTTCACCAAGTTTTTCGGAAGCGGCAAAAACGCCATCCTGATTATAATCTATCCAGGCGCCAAATCCATTATCAGTTGCAAATGTTCCCACTTTAGCAGAAAGCGAATTTAGCGTTCCGGTTGTTAAATCGGTTGACAATGCACTATAGAAGTAATAGAAAGGATTAGGTAAAGCACCTGTTGTATTATTAATAGAACCTAAATGCACATTACTCAAAAAGTCACCTTCAGTAGTTCCTGTGGTATAAGTTGGAATACAAATACATTCTTCCGCCGCATTCATTCCGACAAACACAGAACCTGAGTTGGAGTTATCTCCGCTCAAAGTACATGTTACCGTGCAACGATAATAGGATGCTTCAATTTGTGTAGCCTCATAAGCAGCCGTAGTTGCTCCGGGGATAACCGTCCATGTAGCACCATCAGGTGATGAATACCAGGCATAAGTAATACCATATTCTGCAATTGGAGTTATTGATACAATAAATGGGTCGTATGGACAAACGGTAGCTGCAGTTGAAGTAGCAAACCCAATTATCGGAAGGTCGGCGCAATCAGTTGCAGGTGTTGTAGCAAATGTAACCTGAGGGCGATAATCAGCTCCACCCGGATCAATTTCATAATATTCAGAACCGGTGTAACCACAAGGGTCGGTCTCAATATCGCTGATATATGTTCTGGAGGCATTAAATCCTAATGGACCGGTCCAAGAACATCTGGCATTTTTAGTGTATTCTCCAAGGTTGGAACCACCACAAATTTCAACTATGATATTTGATGAACCATCCCAAAGAAAGGGTACATCCAATACAAAATTGTTAACCCCAACTACGGGAGTAAAATCGGCAGGACCCCAAACGGTTGAGGCTCCCGGTTGCCATGTAATGGCGCCAAGCGACATCACTCCGGTTTGTAATAATTTAACGGTATATCCTTCAGTAACGCCTACAGAAGGTGGCAACACTTCCACATTCCAGCTAAGGTCTGTGATAAACCCTGCAGACATTCCGGCTGCAGCCAATTCAGATGCCCGGTATAAAAACTGCATCCGTTGAGTTTTGTAATAGTCACCAAAAGGGCTGGGATATGAAGTGGAGGCATTGATGCCATCATTGGTTCCAATTGTATACTGGGCAGATAAGGTCGTTGAGTATGCCACTAATACAAAGGTTAAAACGCTTAAAAGCAGTTTTTTTCTCATGTGCGTGTTAGGTTTGAAATAATAAATAAGCTGTTATCAGGGTTCAAAACTAATAATTTTTCAATTTGTATGTTAAGAACGTGTGGATTTTTCTTAAAACCAAGGCCAATAAAGGGTT
>DAORKJ010000039.1:30727-32086 GCA_035439505.1 Chitinophagales bacterium | reverse complement strand
GTATTGTTATTATTCAGTGAAATGGTTATGCATTTTAAACATGTTTTCTTGCGTAAAATAGCAATCGGATTAACCCTGATTATGATGATAGGCCAACATTTTGTTGTTTATCCCGAAACAAAAAGCAGTGCCTGGGCTTATAACTGGGGTGATGGCTCGTTGGCACATCTCTCCTATTTTACGTTCCGAACTGCTTGTCACGACTATGTTGTAGCCAATAAAATTCCGGATGATAGCATATATGCAGGTTTCCCTGATTACAAACCATTTAAGTATACTGACCTCACCAATGACACTATTGCTTATAAAAGCAGTGATTTAGCGTGTAGTAAGTATATTATTCTGAGTAATGTGATGAATAACATCCCATATTGGCAAAAGGAGCAAATCCGCACACATGCAAAAGAGGTAAAACGTTGGTCTCGCTATCCGGTTGAGTATGTGTTATATGAAAACACTAATTTGCACAACAAATACAATGATGAGGTTTGTAAATGACAGTTCACAACAATGCTGTTAATCGAATAAAAGCCACTATTCGCCGAAAACATATAGTTTTGTGCCCGTTAGATTGATTTCTTTACATAAAAAATTATAAATGGAAAGTATAATTCCTATTGGATATTGGATATTCTTTATTATTACCATAGTAGGCACATTTGTCGGTTTATATAAATTATTTGAAAAGGCCGGATATGCAGGATGGAAAGCACTTGTTCCCGTTTATAATGTCTGGATATGCACAAAAATTACTGGAAAAGGCCTTAAATGGTTTATCCTTTTAATGATTCCGGTATTAAACGTTGTGGTTTGGTTACTCATGGCAAATGAGTTATCGAAAGTTTTTGGGAAAGATGGATTTTGGGCTTATGTAGGTTCTATGTTGGTTCCTTATTTCTATTTTCCGAAACTCGCTTTTGATAAAGATGTTAAATATATAGGTCCTCACGAATCCCCAAAAAAATCGACAGGAAGAGAATGGGCAGATGCATTAGCATTTGCAGTTGTTGCGGCAACATTAATCAGAACTTTCTTTTTTGAAGCATATACCATCCCAACAACGTCAATGGAAAGTACTTTAAAAGCAGGTGATTTTTTATTTGTAAGTAAATTCCATTATGGCGCAAGATTTCCAATAACACCTTTAGCATTTCCATTTGCACATCATACCATGCCGGTAATCAAAACAAAAGCATATTCAGATGCTATTCAATTACCATACATGCGTTTTCCGGGTATAGAAAAAATTCACCGTAACAGTTCAGTAGTATTTAATTTCCCTGAAGGTGATACGGTTTATTTGCCTAATCAACAAAACAGTTATTATTCGTTGCTTATGAATGATGCTGAAATGATGCG
>DAORKJ010000039.1:19488-30627 GCA_035439505.1 Chitinophagales bacterium | reverse complement strand
AATGTTACCAATGCAGGAAATGTGTTATTAGATTTATCGTTAAACCCAATGGATTTTCAGGATACGGTAATGATGGGTAAAAACATAGTGATTACGGCCAACATGAATATTTCAAATGCTGCAACTTTGGAAAAAAATCCATCGGTTGAAAGTGTATCATTAAATCACTATGACAGATTGCGTTACGGATATATCGGATTATTCCCGCATAATCCGAAAGGAATGCCAAATTCAGTTGATGATTTTTCGCAAATTTGGATTCCTAAAAAAGGTGCAACAATTGCCATAACTCCACAAAATTATTATAACTACCAGCGTATTGTTGAAGTATATGAACACAACACCGTAACTAAAGATAACAGAGGTAATATTTTTATGGATGGCAAACCGTTAACACAATACACATTCAAACAAAATTATTATTGGATGATGGGTGATAATCGCCATCGCTCTTACGATTCACGTTACTGGGGATATGTTCCTGAAGACCATATTGTAGGTAAACCTGTTTTAGTTTGGTTTAGTTGGAATAAAAATCTTCCTTTACTCAAACGTATTGGTTCTATTCGTTTAGACAGAATGTTTAATTTTATATAAATGTATAATCGTTCACCATATATTATGTTATTGTTTTTACTGCTTGTTGCGGCAAGTTGTAAAAACAATACCGGTGAAACAAACGAAAAACCGCAAACAATAACCGATACCACTTCTGCATTAGATAAAATTATAGAATCGGAAGCTACTACTCCACCTTTTGCAGAAACAACAAGTGGCAATAAAAGTATTATCAACGAACGTTTTGGATTTACATTTGAAATTCCTGCACGATATACCGTGTTAGATAAAAGCAACAACGGTGATGGTTATTTTATTAATACCGGTGATGCAGGCACAGACTTGCGTATTTACGGCACAAATATTAAAGGAAACGAGATAGCCGCTGAGTTGGAATTAAGCACTTGTGAGCGAACAGAATCATATCGGTTCGGCAACGGATTTCCGGGTACTAAGTGTTTTCAGAGTGGTGATGTATATTATTATTATGACACTCCAAATACACGTGTAATATTTTATGTGCATGGTCCTAAAAACTGGTTTCAACGCAACGAAGCAGTTATTGAAATGATTGCTCAAAGTATTGTTGTTGGCGACCAGGGTTTTTAATTAATATTGTGAGCACTCAATCGCTTTTCCTACCTTTATTCCATCATGCAGGTCACTTTTTTAAGTACAGGTAAAACAACAGATAAGCTGATTGCGGAGCAGTGTGCTACCTATGTGAAGCGCATTATCAAATACACTACTTTTAGTTGGAAAGAGACACTTGATATTAAATCGCTCCCGCCGAATGAGGCTAAAATAAAAGAAGGTGAACTCATCAAAAAACATCTTTCGAAAGGCGATTGGGTGGTGTTATTAGACGAAACAGGAAAAGAATTTACTTCAAAGGCATTTGCACAGTATATCACCAAAAAACAACTTGCCAATATCAAACATATTGTTTTTGTTTTAGGAGGTGCTCATGGATTTAGTGAAGAAATTTATGCGTTAGCCAATGAGCAATTGAGTTTGTCGAAAATGACATTTCCGCATCAAATGGTACGTTTAATTTTTTTAGAACAATTATATAGAGCATATACCATCATCAACAACGAACCATATCACCATTAATGGAAAACTTTTCACTAACATTACTCATCATCATTTTAACATGTATTACGTCATTTATGGCGTTTAATAATGCAGCGTTAAGAGGTTCGGCGTTATTTTATCCGTTTGCGATGGCGAACAGAGGTGAATGGTATCGGTTTTTAACCAGTGGATTTATTCATGCCGATTTTTTACATCTCGGTGTAAACATGTATGTTTTATATTCATTCGGGCTTATTCTTGAAAAAATGTATTTGCCATTATATTTTGGTGATACTGCTAATTTAGTATATGTAGGTATTTATTTTTTAGGAATGGTTGTAGCCGATATTCCTTCCTATATAAAACATAGACGTGATGCCACTTATCGCGGCTTGGGAGCTTCCGGTGCCGTTGCTGCAGTTTTATTTGCCACCATATTAATCGGCCCTTTTAACGGTGAAATCGGATTGTTATTTATTCCCGGCTTAGGTATTCCACCTATCGTTTTCGGTATACTTTATTTATTTTATTCTGCATATATGGGACGTGCCGGTAGAGATAATATAAATCACGACGCTCACTTTTATGGTGCCGTTTTCGGATTTATTTTTCCGGGCATTTTTAAACCCGAACTTTTTTTATTTTTAATCGAACAAATTAAATTGCAATTAAGATGATTGATTTACGAAGTGATACGGTAACACAACCTTCAGCAGCAATGCGCAGTTTTATGATGCAGGCCAAGGTGGGTGATGATGTTTTTGGCGAAGACCCGAGCATTAATGAATTAGAAGCTAAAGTTTGTGCTTTATTTGGCACAGAAGCCGCATTATTTACACCAACGGCAACCATGTCGAATCAGATAGCATTAAAAATATTGACACACCCGTTGGATGAAATTATTTGCGACAGAACTTCACATATTTACAATTATGAAGTTGGTGGATATGCATTTCATTCAGGATGTTCTATCCGATATTTATCCGGAGATCGAGGAATTTTTACTGCTGAAGATGTATTACGTAATATTAATCCTGAAGATGTACACAAACCTATTACCCGATTAGTAAGTTTAGAAAACACTTCCAATCGAGGTGGCGGTAAAGTATATCCTGTTGATGTTATTCAATCCATTAAACAAGTGTGCAACGAACATCAACTTATGTTGCATTTAGATGGTTCACGATTAATGAATGCCATAGTAGCTTCCGGCACTAATCCTAAAGTTTATGGTGAATTATTTGATACCATAACCATATGTTTCAGCAAAGGATTAGGTTGCCCTATGGGTTCTGTTTTAACCGGTAAAAAAGTGCATTTAGAAAAAGCACGACGCGTGCGAAAAGTTTTTGGCGGAGGCATGCGTCAGGCAGGTATTATGGCTGCAGCTTGTATTTATAGTTTAGATAATAATGTTAATCGTCTGGAGGAAGATCATCAACATGCAAAAACGTTGGGAGCCTGTTTAAGCAATTTAGATTACGTGCAGGAAATATTAAGTGTGGAAACCAATATTGTTATATTCCGATTAGCTGATGGAATTGTTGATACCCATTTTATTCAACATTTAGCATCACATAACATACATGCATTTGCCATTGGTGATAATTGGGTACGTTTTGTCACGCATTTAGATGTTGATACTACGCAAATTAATGAGGTTGTTGAAGTTTTAAAAAAATATCACGCATAAAAAAAGCACCTACACAATGTGTGCGGTGCTCTGCAAATATAAAAAATAAGGTTATTTGATAAGTTGCGTAATAATATTGTTAATCATTTTACTGTTTTGATTATTGCCACCAAACATACCTAAAATGCTATTTAAAAATCCACCTTTATTTTGAGATAAACCTTGAAGTGCATTATTAATATCAAAACCATTTGTTTTAGCAGCATTTACTTTTCCGTTAAGCATATTCATGATTATAGGCAATGCCATAACAGCAAGCTGTTGTGCACTTTGACCTGAAATATTGAGTTTACTTTGTAATTGATTTACGACAGGACCTTTTAATTGTTGTAACACATCACTTTGGTTATCGGTATCTACGCCGGATAACATTTCTCGTAGGGAACCCATGTTTCCCTTTTTAGCTTGCTGCAAAATGGTATCTACTACTGTTTTAGAGGTAATAGAGGTAATTTGTTTACTATCCACGTCAGTAAGTTCAGGAATATCACGCGATATTCCATCTAAGTGGTTCTGGGCCATTTCTAATAACTGATTGAGCATACCTGGGTTGTTTTTGGTAAATTTATATAAAAAAAAACGGAATATCAATAATCCCGTTTTCTTTTCTGGCTACTAAATAGCGGTAAATCAATCAGTTATTGAATTTCAGCTTTTTACCAGTTTTTCGGTAAAATAAAAATGGCGGGTGTCCCACTTAAAGGTTTTTTCGTCTAGTCCTTCTATATTTAGTTGTTGCCATTCCGTTGTAGGGTTTACCCAAACCGGTTTGCCACCTTTGCTGATATACCGAATAGGCATATCAAATCCGGCCACATCTGCATCCCAGCGGAAATTCACTTCTAAACCAGCAGACGTGCGCTGAAATTTGTATTCCAAAACAGGAATATTGGCATGTCGCAGGTATTGATCAAACAATTTGCTAAAATCCTTGCCGGCTTTTCGGCTGATATAATTTTCGATTTGGGCAGTTGTCACCGTTTGTTTGGCAAAATCTTTTTGAATACCCAAAATAATATTCCACCAAAGCGGGTCATTATTTACCTGATAACGAAGCGTGTTCAGAAAAACAGCCCCTTTTTGATACATATCGCCACTACCTTCGCTATTTACATTATATAAACCAATGATAGGCCTGTCGTTGCTGATACTGCGTTTTGAAGCATTTATATAATCTAGAGCGGTTTCATTTCCATACAAACATTCCACATAAATACTTTCAGAATAAGTGCAAAAGCCTTCATGTATCCACATGTCGGCCAAATCTTTCATACTGACATTATTTCCCCACCATTCATGGCCGGTTTCATGGATGATGATATAATCAAAATCTAACCCAATTCCTGAGAAATCAAATCCCAAATAGCCTGTCTGGTATTTATTGCCATAAGCGATTACACTTTGGTGTTCCATGCCTAGATAGGGCGTTTCAACCATGGCGAAACCGTCTTTATAGAATGGGTATGGGCCTAAATATTTTTCATAACAAGCCATCATTGGTTTAACCTGTTCAAACTGTTTTTTAGCTACTTCAAGATTATAATCTAAAACGTAATAATCCAGTGCCAAATCTTTGCCATTTGTTTGGGTATAAACATCGCTGAAATGGACATATTTGCCAATATTTAGCGAAACGTTATAATTATTAATCGGATAACTCACCTTCCAGCTATATTTCATTTTATTGCCGGCCAATTGCTCAGTAGCAATCAGATTACCATTCGCAACACACATTAAATCCATTGGAACAATACCGTTAATCATCATACTATCAGGTTCATCACTGAGATGGTCCTTGTTAGGCCACCAAACACTTGCACCCAGGCCTTCGCAGGAAATGCCCACCCATGGATTACCATTAATATCTGTATCAAAGGAAAAACCACCATCCCAAGGAGCATTTTTTGCAATTTGAGGATACCCCTCATAAGCTATGGTTATGATTTCTTTATCACCTTTTTTGATGGTGGATGGGAATTGCACAAAAACTGCATCAAATTGGCGTTTAAATTCCAGTATTTTACCCTTCCATGTAATTGAGGTGATGTTTAAATTTTGGAAGAGGTCGATTTGTAAAATTGTAAAGTCTTCAACAGCCGTGAAATGCATATCATTTGAACCTTTGATAGACTTTGCACCAATATTTACATCTACTGTAAGGTTATAATAGGTAACATCAAAACAAGTCCGTTCCGGCCGCAATGCACCTCGTAGTGTGTCCTTTTGCGTAAACAACACCTGATTGTCCATCAATTGGCCATACAACCCGGTTTTTGCCATCAAAATGACAGTCAGTATTACAATAATTCTCCTCATAGGTTTTGGTTCTTGATACAATGATAAATGGTTTTTAATCGCCAAACCACGTTTGTTAACCCGTTTTAACGAATTTTATCACTAAAATCGGATTTTTTGACACGTTTAACCTGTAGGTATACAAACCTTACACCAAATTGAATCCATATAGTGTAACGCTTGCTCAATAATACTGTCATTCTCTGGTAAAACTGTCTAACCAGCTGGGTTTCAATGCATAGCATTCGAATAAAAAAATGTTACATTTGGGAAAAATTAATACTTTAAACCAGATAGTAATTAAACTTTGAATGTTGAAACATTAATTTCAAATGCTCGTAAAAGCCGTTAATTTTACGGAGGTAACAATTAATTTACATCTAGTTAAACTTTAATTAACCCAATCTGTCCAATTACGATATGAAAATAAAACTCCTCGCTTTATTGCCTATAAGTGTTTCGGCAATTGTAATTTTTGCATTTAGCGGCTGCACCAGTTTACCCGGAGATGGAGGGACTTCTACAATAACCGGCAAAATATACACAGAGTTATATAATGAATCAGGCACCTTGTATCAGGAATATTATTCGCCGGATGAAAAAGTATTTATTGTGTATGGCGATAATGCGGCATTTGATGATGAGGTAAGTACTGCTTATGATGGCACTTACAAATTTGAATATTTACGCAAAGGTAACTATACTATTTATGTGTATTCAGATTGTTTACTTTGTCCGGGTGGCACTGAGGCGAAAATTGTAGAAGTAGAAATAAAGGACAACAATTCTGTTGTTGAATTAGCGGACATTATTATAGAAAAAAGATAAGTGAGTAGTTTACCCGAAATACTAAACAACTTCTCTCCTATTACATTAGCCGAAATGGAGAATGTAGAGTTAATGAATCGAAAAGATATGAAGTATTTTTTCGACAGAAATAAACTTCCGGAAATACTTGAACAAATGTCGGCAGACTACAAGGTTTTGGATATTAACGGTACTCGTTTATTTAATTACCGCAACATTTATTTTGATACTAAAGATTTTTTCTTTTATACTCAGCATCATAATAAAAGAGTAAATCGATATAAAATCCGCATTAGACAATATGTAGAAAGTAATATCAATTTTTTAGAAGTAAAGTTTAAAACGAATACCAAACGCACTTTAAAATCCAGGATTAAAATACCGGAATTTACAGAGGTGTTTTCAGACAAGGCGAAAGAATTTATTTTACAACACACGCCATTTAACCCCGAAGATTTAGTGCCAACTTTGCGCAACGACTTTAAACGTTTTACGCTGGTAAGTAAAAAGCTCAACGAGCGGGCAACAATTGATACTGATTTAGAATTAGAAGTACCCGGTAACAAAAGGCATTTTAGTAACTTATGTATTGCCGAGCTCAAAATTGACGGTTCATCATCAGGTTCTAAATTCAAAGTGGTCATGCGCGACAACTTATGTCCGGAAGTGCGCATAAGTAAGTATAGTGTGGGCGCAGCTTTTATGTATGATGAATTAAAACAGAACAACTTCAAATTTAAAAAACTACAAATAAACAGAATCGAAAATGCTTAATTTACTCCTACAAGACGGTGATGAATCGGTGCGATTTATCGACTTGAAACTATTTGATGCAGAGGATTTCACCGACCTCATATTGCGCTCTTTATTTAATTTCATTATTGTATTTATTCTGGTAAAATTTATTTATCGAAGCGATAAAAAGAATAAAAACTATGCATTTAGTTTCTATTTGTTTAGTATGATTATTTTCTTTTTATGTTATTTATTATCGGGTATTAAACTTGAAATGGGTTTCGCTTTTGGTTTGTTCGCTATATTTTCGATTCTGCGGTACCGAACCATTAGTATTCCGATGAAGGAGATGACTTACTTATTTATGGTAATTGCTATTGCGGTAATCAACGCATTAACAACCAAAAAAGTAAGTTTTATGGAATTGTTATTTACCAATGTTTCTCTTATAGCTGCTTCATTTTTCTTAGAGCGTTTATGGTATAAAGAAGGTTTGAGTGAGCAAACTATAGAATACGAAAAAATAGAAAACATTAAACCTGAGCGAAGAGCTATTTTGATTGCAGATTTAAAAGAAAGAACAGGATTGGATATTCGTTCTGCTGAGATATTAACTACAGACTTTTTACGTGATATGGCCCGCGTTAGGGTTTATTACAAAGCCAGCGCGCAATCGAACGATGATGATAGTGCTATGGATGACGATGATGATGATTAAAAAAATATTCATATTATCTTTTTTGTGTTGTGTATGCTTTCCGAGTGTGCTGTTTGCTCAGCATACAGATGGAGGAGCATGGATAAGTATGGGTGTTAGCCATGAGCCTGTCAATGACTTTACTTTAGAAGTAAATGAGGAAATTCGATATAATATTTCTGTGGAGGAATTATATCAAATCAATACCAATATTTCAGTTGATTATAAGTTATCTAAAAAATTTAAAACCGGAGTTGACTATCGTTATTCGGTTAGAGACGGTCGAAATACCAATCGTTTTGGATGGGGAATCAGTTACAAAGAAGGCATGCAGGATTTCGATTTAAGTTTGCGTTCTAAGTTGCAATACAGTCCCGTACCTGATGGCGCAGAAGGAACATCCTGGAGAAATAAAGCTGCATTATCGTATCAAATTAATAAAGACTTTAGTCCGTTTGTTTCCGGCGAGTTGTTTTACAGTATGAGCAATGAAATTGACCAATTAGATAATTATCGAGTTGAGGCAGGATTGGATTATGGGCCCAACAAACATCACGATTTCACTATTTCGTGGTTATACGATGTTGAGTTTAATGTGAACAATCCGGATAAAATGCAGGTTATTACCTTTGGATACAAACACTCATTTTAATGAAATATTGTTTTGGGTTATTTTTTACAATGCTGGTTGTTGTTAAACAATCAGATGCCCAATTTGTGGCTGATAAGGCAATACCATCAAACCTTGAGTTGAATACCGATGTCGAAGTTGTTAATTTGACCATTACAACAAAAACTGACTACACAGAGCAAAATTCCAATCATTCAAAACAAATGAAATGGTTGAACTCAGCAATATTGCACAGAGAACTCAATAATTATTATCACACTGTCACTTTACCTGCTTATGTTCAGGGCAAATTTTGTGATTTTGAAGATGCTATAAACAAGGGTAACCCTTTTCGTATCGACTTTAGTGTTAAATAAGGTTGATGACCTTAATCATTTTTAGAGTAGCCCGTAATGGTTAACTTTGTTACATTCATTAATAAATGCTGCAATTATGAAAACTTTAGACCGCTTTGTGATTACCGATTGGTTTATGCATTTGCAGGATAGAATCTGCCATGCTATTGAAAAAACAGATGGTAAAGGAGTTTTTGAAGAAGAGTTGTGGCAGCGCCCCGGCGGAGGTGGCGGAAGAACACGTATTATCCAAAATGCCAATATTATAGAAAAAGGCGGCGTTAATTTTTCGCAAGTGCATGGTGTTTTACCTGAAAAAATTGCCCAACAATTACAGGTAAAAGGGCATGATTTTTTTGCAACGGGAGTATCTATTGTTATGCATCCCTTTAGCCCGTTGGTGCCAATAATTCACATGAATGTCAGGTATTTTGAAGTAAGTTCAGGTGAGCAGTGGTTTGGAGGTGGTATTGATTTAACACCAATATATGTTGATCCGAAGCAAGCTCAATATTTTCATCAGCAAATAAAACATACCTGCGATTTGCATGACCATACTTATTACGAAACATTTAAAAAATGGGCGGATGATTATTTCTTTATCAAACATAGAAATGAAACACGTGGTGTTGGCGGTGTGTTTTTCGACAGATTAGGTGCTACAGATAACATCTCGCTTTATCAGCGATTTGAATTTGTAAAAGATATTGGGAATATTTTCGCTCCAATTTA
Organism: Chitinophagales bacterium; assembly: GCA_035439505.1. Taxonomy (GTDB): domain Bacteria; phylum Bacteroidota; class Bacteroidia; order Chitinophagales; family BACL12; genus UBA7236. Next base: position 21,067 of record DAORKJ010000039.1, on the reverse strand, counting down.
CACCAAATTTATGGAGGAAAATAAAGACATTTCTTATGGTAAGGGTGAAAAACAATTTCAGGCAATCAGAAGAGGTAGATATGTTGAATTTAATCTGGTTTATGATAAGGGAACAAAATTTGGTTTAGACACCGATGGCAGAACTGAGTCGATTTTAATGAGTATGCCACCTGAAGCCAATTGGTTATACAATTATCAACCCTTAGCCGGTAGTAAAGAAGCTGCAACTCTAGCTTTATTGCGTAAAGATGTAGACTGGATTAGTATTAATTAAAAACTTAGTCCTGCAATTAGTTGCAATTTAAAAATATCATATCGGTTGAGTCGACATTACTTTCATGCCCTGCTCTGTCCACAATAAATATTTTATAGTAGAAACTGTCGATGGGGTCATCGTCGTTGATGCAGAATGAGATAGGATAAAATGTAGTAATTGTTCCTGAAATGGCTTTACTGTTCCCTTGAATGGCAATCATAGGTATTTTAAAAGGCACCTGGTAGCCCGGAACTCTACTGTCTTCCCAATACATATTGACGCTGTCATCGCTGCCTAAATCACCATCACCATCTTCAAAATAAATAACAACGCTAAGGCTGTCTTCGTCCAATTCATCGAAGGTATTGGCGTTCATGCTGACAAATTCGATACGTGGTTCTATAGGATAATCAGGCGGCTTAACACAGGAAGCCACAAAGAAAATGATTATCAGAATTAGGAAGCTGTATCGATGCATCATATTTTTACATTTCAAAATTACACATAAATTAACTCAAAACCAATGCAAAATATTGCCGGGCTTATTCAAAATTTGTTTGATGGAGATGAACAATCATTCCACAGCAAAACCCTGGCCATATTTCGTTTTCAGGCTGAAAATTGTGCTGTTTACAAGGAATTTTTACAGTATTTAGACATTCAGCCTGCTACTGTCACGAGCATTGAAGCAATTCCCTTTTTACCCATCACCTTGTTTAAAAGTCGTACGGTATTAATTGATGGTTGCCAACCGGATTTTTATTTTGAAAGCAGCGGAACAACACAAATGGAACGCAGTAAACACTTTGTTCCGGATTTGACATTATATGAAAAAAGTTTTCGAAACAGTTTTCATCTGTTTTATGGAGATGTAAAACAGTACTGTATTGCCGCATTACTTCCCTCCTATTTGGAGCGTAAAAATGCATCTCTTGTTTATATGTGTAACGATTTAATTACCTCATCACAACAAACCGGAAGTGGATTTTTTCTGGATGATTTTGCGCAACTAGCAGAACTTATCCGCTATAATGAAACCAATGGAATTCGTACATTACTTATTGGTGTTTCATTTGCGTTAATGGATTTTGCTGATAGCTTCTCCATGCCCTTACATCATACCACAATTATGGAAACCGGAGGCATGAAAGGTAAACGACCGGAACTTACGCGTGAGGCATTACACGCCTATTTAAATAAATCCTTTCAAACATCAACCATACATTCTGAATATGGCATGACTGAATTATTATCACAGGCTTATTCAAATGGTAATGGCATTTTTCAAACACCTCCATGGATGAAAATTCTGATTCGCGATAC
>DAORKJ010000039.1:16707-19388 GCA_035439505.1 Chitinophagales bacterium | reverse complement strand
AATTCAACTCCCCATTGATCATAACTAAATACATTCCATAAAACACCTTGCACAAATATTTTATGTTCGTATGCGGAAATTAATTTACCGAGGTTATAAGGATTTAATTCATCGAACATAATACTGTTAGTAGGTCTGTTTCCTTCAAACACACGAAATGGTGTATGATATTTAATTTGCTCAGTAGTAAATCCTTTATTGGCCAATTCATTTTCAACTTCTTCAGCAGTTTTACCTTTCATAAAGGCTTCGGTTTGGGCAAAAAAGTTGCTGAGTAATAATTGATGATGGTTGCCTATTTTATTTAATGATTTAGCAGGTGCAATAAAATCTGCCGGAATTATGCTAGTGCCCTGATGCATTAATTGAAAAAATGCATGCTGACCGTTAGTGCCGGGTTCTCCCCAAATAATTGGACCAGTTGCATGGTTTACGCGTTTACCATTGCGGTCGATGTATTTGCCGTTACTTTCCATATCTGCTTGCTGCAGATAGGCTGTAAATCGATGCAAATATTGGTCGTAAGGAATAATTGCTTGTGTATGCCATCCAAAAAATTCGATATACCAAAAACCAATTAATGCCATCAACACCGGAATATTTTGATGGAATGGTTCCTTCAAAAAATGTTGGTCCATGGCATATCCGCCTTTTAGTAATTGCTCAAAATTATCGTAACCAATGGCGAGGCAAATAGATAAACCGATTGCACTCCATAAAGAATAACGTCCTCCTACCCAATCCCAAAATTCAAACATATTTTCTTTAGCAATACCAAATTGTACTACTTCCTTCTCTGCAGTTGAAAGCGCTACAAAGTGTTTGGCAATAAATGTTTCATCATGTGCCGTTTGCAAAAACCATTCGCGTGCTGAATGCGCATTTGCCATTGTTTCCTGCGTAGTGAAAGTTTTGGATGCAATTAAAAATAATGTTGTTTCAGGATTTAATGTATTTAATACTTCAGTAATATGTGTGCCATCAACATTGGAAACAAAGTGCACTTGAAGATGTGGCACTTTATAATGTTTGAGTGCTTCTGTAACCATTACAGGTCCAAGGTCAGAACCTCCAATACCAATATTGACAATATCGGTAAAATAATGATTGGTGTATCCTTTAATGCTGCCATCGATAACACCATCGGAAAACGATTTCATTTTTTTTAAAACCGCATTTATTTTAGGCATCACATTTTCACCATTTACTATAACAGGGTTACCTGAAAAATTGCGGAGGGCAGTGTGTAATACCGGACGGTTTTCTGTTTTATTAATCGGTTCGCCTTCAAACATGGCCAGCATTTGGTTTTGTAATTCCAGTTCTTCTGCCAATTCCGATAGTTGTTGTATTACTTCAGTAGTTAACCTGTTTTTAGCATAATCAAACAACATATTTTCGAAGTTGACATGCATTTTATCAAAACGATTTGCATCTGCCTGAAACATGTCACGCATATGCCCATTTTGCAATTGCAGAAATGAATTTTTCAGTTTTTCATATGCACGTGTTTGATAAAAAGATGGATATGTTGCCATGTAATTTACTTATTGTGATACTGGATTAAACCCTGAATTGGAGCAGCAATTATTTTACCTATATGAATACTATTATTAGCACAAACCTTTCGCAATTGTTCCTCGAAGTGAGAAGCTACAGAGCCGACAAAATGGACATCCACAGATTTGTAATTACTGAATCGCCAAATATATATTTTAATAAATTCTTCTAAACCAAAATTAATAAAATAGGTACAATATGGATGCTGCAGATGTTCTTTATAAAATGGTAAAAATGAGGCTATGAATTCGTTTGGGGCCGGCTGACGATACACTTTTTCAATAATTGCAGCTCTGTTTACCGCATATGTATTTTCAAAGGCAATATGTAAATCATCAGGTAATAATTGATAACAAAAATCGCGTAGTAATCGTTTCCCAAAATAGGAGCCACTGCCTTCATCACCCAAAATATAACCTAAACTAAAATCGCTTCCAAAAACATTATCACCGTCGAAATAACAGGAATTGGAACCTGTTCCCAAAATGGCTACAATGCCGGGTTTACCGTTATCGGCGGCAAAAGCCGCGCCTTCAATATCAGTTTTAATTTGAATAATTGCAGATGGGAAAAATTGTTTAAATATTGCTTCTAAACGAACACAATTTGCCGGAGAACCACAACCGGCTCCATAAAAAAACACTTCTGAAATGTTTGATTTATTATCAGTAAATTCTTTGATATTATTAAGTGCAAAAACAATTTCTTCATCCTTTAATATATTAGGATTTAGTCCGGATGAAGTAAAAAGTACCGCTTGCTCTCCTATTAGTGCCCAATCTGTTTTTGTAGAACCGCTATCAGCAATCAATTTCATGCAACCATTATTTTTTCATGAACAGCACCTTATCTATACGCGATGAATCCATATCAATTATTTCAAATTCATATTGTTTCCAATCCAGGCGTTCACCTTCGGTAGGAATACGTTCTAACTGATGAAGAATAAATCCTGCCAATGTATTAAATTCCACTTCATCGAGCATTTCAAATTCTTCCTCCATTTCAAAATATTTCAGGAAGTCGTAAAAAGGTAATGCTGCATCTACTAAAAATGAACCATCAGCGCGTTCAATAATGGAATAATCCGGTAAGTTTAATTCATCGAATTCACCAACTAA
>DAORKJ010000039.1:7491-16607 GCA_035439505.1 Chitinophagales bacterium | reverse complement strand
ATTGGTTTAATTTGCACTAACCATTCAGCTACGGTAGTTTTAATAGTTGCACCGGAAAAAATACCCGTTAGAATACTAATCAGGGTAATACCAATTTGGACGGTGCTTAAAAATTTAGCAGGCTCATTGGCCAATTCTAATGCGCGTTTTGCTCTTAAATCACCTTTTTTGGCTGCTCCGTCCAATCTGGCTTTTCTGACGCTCACCATCGCAATTTCGCTCATCGCCAAAACTCCGTTAAAAATAATCAGGAGTAGGATTAACAGAATCTCACTTATCATAGTCGGGGTAAAAATACAAAGATTAAGGGTTACCCTTATAAACAGGCATATCAATTCTTTATGAAGAATAACAGGTTACCGGGCGACAAACCCAAAAATCACCTCGGAAAAAGCTTAATACCGATAGTCTTTAACAGTATTAACGAACAATTTCACGTTATCCAATGGCGTATCCGGATAAACGCCATGTCCCAAATTAGCTATTAACCCTGGTCCAAATGCGTTTAACATGCTAGTTGTCTCTTCCTCCACTGTTTTTGCGTCGGCGAACAGCACACATGGGTCTAAATTGCCCTGCAATGCCTTTTTTCCGCCCACCAGGCGTTTCGACTCCTCGATACCCATATTCCAGTCCAACCCGATTACATCGCAATTCAGGTCAGCTAATGCTGCTCTGGCAAAAAACGCACCTTTTGGGAAAACGGTTTTAGGTACTTCGGTTATAGCATCACAAATTTGTTTGATATACGGCATCGAGAACTGTTCATATTGTTTTGGAGATAATATACCTGCCCAAGAATCAAACAATTGCACCAGATTGACACCGGCAGCAATTTGTGCTTTTAAATAGACAATGGTGGAATCAGTAATTAATTGCAATAATTTATGGGAAGCTTCAGGATGTTGATATAAAAAAGTTCTGGCTTTGGAAAAGGTTTTGGAGCCTTTACCTTCTATCATATATGAAAAAATGGTCCAAGGTGCACCGGCAAAACCGATCAATGGAATTTCGTTATTCAGTTCTTTTTTGATGAGGGTAATCCCGTCTGTCACAAAGGTTAAATCCGCCCCGGGATTAGCCAAATGCAAACGATTTATGTCAGCTGGTGTATCAATTGTTTGTTCAAACCATGGTCCTTTTGACTCCACCATCTGATAAGGCAAACCCATGGCTTCAGGTATTACGAGGATATCGGAAAACAGAATCGCAGCATCAACACCCAGCGCTCGGACAGGCTGCAGCGTTACTTCACAAACCAGTTCCGGGTTTTCGACCAAATTTTTAAAGCCATTCACTTTTTCTCGCAATGCACGGTATTCAGGCAAAATTCTACCTGCCTGTCGCATTAACCAAACCGGTGGTCGTTCAACATTTTCTTTGCGGGCAACACGAAGTAATAAATCATTTTTGAGCATAAGCGGCAAAATTACAATGGCAAAACTGAATAAACGGTGTGAATAAGTTTTTGTTCTGTTATTTTTTTAGAAATTAACTTCGCTGCAAATAAATTATCATGAGCAAGGATATCCATTTTTCAGGTGTGAGTATTTATCAGGGAAAATCGTTGATTTTAACTGATGTTACTTTTAATATCGCACATGGTGAATTTGTTTATCTGATTGGCAAAACCGGGACCGGGAAAAGCAGTTTATTAAAAACCATTTATGGCGATTTACCCTTAAGAGCCGGAAATGCTCAGGTTGCGGGATTTGACCTCGAAAAAACGAACTGGAAAACGGTGCCTTTTTTACGTCGCAAACTCGGCATCATTTTTCAGGACTTTCAGTTGTTAATGGACAGGTCGGTAGATGATAATTTGGAGTTTGTTTTGCGCGCTACCGGAACTAACGATAAATCACTGATTAAATTAAAAAGTGATGAAGCCTTAAAAAGAGTTGGATTACAATCAAAAGGATTTAAAATGCCACACGAACTTTCCGGTGGTGAGCAGCAACGTGTTGTAATTGCCAGAGCTATACTTAATGATCCGGTTGCTATTATTGCAGATGAACCAACAGGTAATCTCGACCCTGAAACATCTGATGATATTATGCAATTACTTATTTTTTTAAATAAGGAATACAATACTACCATTTTAATGGCCACACATAATTACAATTTGTTGGAACGTTTTCCTGCGCGAATTATTAAAACAGCCAATGGCAAATTAATTGCTAATGTAGAGACTTCAATAAACGGGTAATTTTTTTCACCTCAGTCGTATCACTAAATTGCTGTAAAACAGTTTGCCGTTTGCTTATTTCTGATGAAGTAAATTCCTCCTGCATTAAAGCTGTTAATACGTCAATAGCCTGTTGAGGGCTGTTAGCTAAATGGCAACATGTTTCCAAACCTGTATCCTGCACCATGTTTTGATTTACCACACAAAATCTTCCATTATATAAAGCATTTAACAGTTTTAATTTTATGCCGGTTGTTTGAAAAGTAGGTAAATAATGAATATGTGCATTTTGCATTAACTCCGACAAAGCTGCTTCTGTCGGATTAGCAACAATAGTAATATGTTTAAATTTTGCTGCAGCAGCAATTAAATTTTGGTCGGGTTTATTCCCTGCGATGATCAATGGCAATGTACATTTACTAAATATTTCATTTACCAAAAACATAGCAGCTTCTTTGTTTTCATTTACTTCTAAATTACCGTGGTATAAAATATAACTGCCACGACCGGGTAATCCACTTACCTGTTTATGGCCATTAAAAGCTGCCAGATAACTTGTTTGAGGATATTTATGCTGATAGTAATTTGTTTCTTGTGGAGAGATGCACCAAATTTTTTCAGCACAACTTAACACCCACTCAAATTTCATGAGACGACGATATTCTGCAAAAAAGTATATCTTATTAAAAAAGCGTTTTTCATTTTGACCTAAATGTAAATAATAAGCAGGTTCATTATTGTGCATACGCACCCATTTTCTTCTATGCATTAAATCACTGTGTGCTAAAAAATAGCAACAATGTAAACCTTCAAATAAAATCGGATAATCATCTTTTTTCAGGTTCTTCAGCAACGCTGCTGCATCACGCGATTGGACAATGAATGGCTTATCAGATAAAAACCCTTTCCACATGGCGCTGCGGGGATAATAATTTACAGAGGCGCAAATTGCATTGAGTTCATCTGCTCTTTTTCTGCCATATTCAAAACAATGTAAATGAACCTGAACGCCTTCGGCATGTAAAGCAGCAATTTTATAATACACATCAATTACACCCCCATAATTTGCCGGGTAAGGAATATTAAATGCAACGATATGTAAATGCGGATTACTCAATTTGTTGATAGATAGCTAGCAATTTTTTTGATTCGAGTTGCCAATTTAGTTCATTTTTTGCCAATAATGCATTGTTACTTAATTCCTGATATAAAGCTTCATCATTTAATAATTTGTTGACTGCCTCAGCAATTAATTGTGGTTCAGGCTTGTCAATTAATACCGCTACCTTATACTTGTCATTCAAATTTTTATACTCAGGAAAATTCATGGTAATTTGTGGTAGCCCGGCATGAATATAGTCGAAAAATTTATTGGAAAGTGAATAGTAATAACTAAGCCCGAGATGTTCCACCAGGTTAATACCCAATTTAGCTTTTTGGGTATACGACTTTAATTCATCGGGACGAACATATCCTAAAAAACGAATTTTTTCGCGATGTGGTAATGTTGCTGCGTAAGCTCTTAATTCAACAGACAAATCTCCTTCACCAGCTATATACAAATGGGAATTAATATTGGCCATAGCTTGCATCAGTGGCTCCAATCCCCTACCCATATTCAATGCACCCTGATATAAAATAAAATTCTCGCGTGCTACAGTTGGCATGTCAGGCAATAATATTGGTACATTTCTGATTACTTCAAATGGTTGGTGATATTTATCAGATAATGTTTTAGCAATTGCTGCGCCTACTGTATAGTTATAGCGAATTTTAGGTAACAAATATTGTTCTAAGCGGACCCACATTTTTTTAATTAATGGGCGACTAACAATTTCAGGCAATTCGGTGTAATATTCATGCGCATCGTAAACACAAGGTTTTTTGCGCATTTTTGCATGCATATAAACAGGTAACAAGGTGTCCAGGTCTATGCCACAATAGATGTCGAATTTGTGAAACAACAAATACCAAAATATACGAAAGTTATAAGCTAAAAAAAACAATTTCCCTTTGAGAAATAACAGTTTAAATCGAACCTGATGATAAGGTTTATCTAAAGTTTTTACAGAACGCTTTTTTAAAAAACCAATAATAGTTACATCATAACCGGCTTCCACCAAAGCAGTGGAGATACGGTCCATACGCTGGTCGTAAGTAATGTCGTTGGTTACTGTAAATACTATTTTTTTCATTCTTTCCAGAGCAAAATATTTTCAGCTGTATGTATTATTTGTTTATTGTCCGTTAAAAAAGTTAATGTTTCAACTACCTTTTCCTTTCTGACCGGCAGTTTTAATTTTAGCAAAGCTTCCGGCATCATTGGCTGGCTGAGTAATTGTTTTTTAAGCCAATCAAACACCAAAGTAAACTCTTTTTCAGAAAGTTCCAGTTTGTTTCTTTCCACACAAATATCACAGCTATTGCAATTTTGTGTATCTTCATCGAAATACCGCAAAAGGTTTTTAACTCTGCATTCTGATTTGTTTTTTACATATCCCGTAATAGCCTTTAATCTGAGTTCAGCACTTGTTTTAAGGTGCTCCATCATTTTAAAATCAAACAGTAAATGTTCTGCATTAATACGTTCCTGCACAAAATCAACCTGAGGTTTGGTCTTTAATGGAGAATATACAATTATACCTTGTTTGTGCAAAAACTCAAGAATTTCTTTAACCTGATGCACTTGTGCTGATAAATGATAGGCTAAATCTGATTCGTGTATCGAAACCGTTTCATCAAACACACCCGGAGAAGTTCTCAAAATCAGTTTAATCACCGGTTCATATTGTTTATTGGCAATTTGAAATGCATATAAGGTTTCCCGGTCGATTGGAATATTAACCGTGGACAATTTATTAAATGCTTCACTCACATAAATATATCCGTGTTGCTCCAGAATTTTTAATGCGTTACGGGTTTCAACCGGCTTTAATTGATATTGTTTACAAAAAACTATTAAATCGAAATCAAAACTCTGCCCTACTCCTGCTCCAATGGCTATTTGGCAATAATTACCCAAATGGTGATAAACTTTGCGAATAAATTCAATTGGAGGAAATTGTTTTTCAAAATTTTCCTGTAGTTGCAAAAAATCGTGTTCATCGTACAATAATCCCGCATACGATTTATGCCCATCTCTACCTGCCCTGCCTGCTTCCTGATAATAAGCTTCTAAACTTTCAGGAATATCGAGATGTACCACACATCGAACATCCGGTTTGTCGATGCCCATACCAAAAGCGTTGGTGCAGACGATAATTCTTGTTTTGCCATTTATCCAACTCTCCTGCTTATTATTGCGGATATCATTTTCTAAACCGGCGTGATAAAATCCGGCATTCACTTTATGCCGTAATAAAAAAGCTGCTGTATCCTGCGTTTTTTTTCTATTGCGCACATACACTACACCTGAACCTTTTACCGTATTTAAAATATCGAGTAGTTTATCTTCTTTATTATCTGTTTCCCTTACAATAAACCCAATATTCGGCCTGGCAAAACTTGCGCGGAATAAATTATTTTTTTTGAAAGCCAAGCGCAATTGAATATCATCACACACTTTTTTTGTTGCAGATGCCGTGAGCGCAATAATTGGTATATCCGGAAAAAACGGTCGCAATTCAGCAATTTGTAAATATGGTGGACGGAAATCATACCCCCATTGTGAAATACAATGTGCTTCATCAATAGCAATCAGGTTGACTTTCATTTTTTTAAACCGCTCTCTAAAAATTTCTGTCAACAATCGCTCAGGCGAAACGTATAAAAATTTTATTTTGCCATAAACGCAATTATCGAGAGCAATATCAATTTCACGCTTTGTCATGCCTGTAAACAAAGCAACCGCAGCAATATCACGTTTATTCAGGTTGTGCACCTGGTCCTTCATTAAAGCAATTAACGGTGATACAACCACACAAATACCATCCATTGCCATTGCAGGCACCTGAAAACACAAAGATTTTCCACCACCTGTTGGCAACAAAGCTAAAGTGTCGTTACCATCTAATACAGAACGAATAATATCTTCCTGTAATGGTCTGAAAACATCATACCCCCAATATTGTTTTAGTACGGCATGAATGTTTTGCATAGGCTAATAAAAATTATTTTTTACCTGAGAATGCGAATTTATTTTTAAAGTCGGTAAGTTCTTCCAACAGCGATTTTTCGTTTATTTGTATATAATCCCAAAGTGCTGAACTTGTGCTTACCCGAATACTTCCTAATTGTAAATGCTGATTGATGAATAAACGTTCTAATGTTGGATATAATGTTGTAATTGTTTCAGCTATATCGTTTACTGCCAAATTTTTTGTCACTAAATTATATATGCCCGCAGGCACATTTTTAAATGGTAATTGAGCTAATGCTTCTACCGTATTACTGATATGAATAAAAGCTCTGGTTTGAGCGCCTGTGCCGTGAATTGAAATTTTATTTTCAAAATTCGCCTGCAACATAAAATTATTAATAACAGCATCAAATCGCATCGAATTGCTATAACCATAAACGTTTCCACAACGAATAATATGCGTGAGTGCCATTCCATTTAATCGTTGAATATGTTCTTCTCCCCTCAGTTTTGAAATACCGTAATATGTATTTGGATTAGGAATGGTTTGTTCAGTTGCCGGCTCCGCAATCCGGTCGTAAACAGATGCACTGCTTAAATAAATTAAATGTTGTATATTATTTTTTTCTGCAGCTTCTATTATTTCGCTGGTTCCCCAGTGGTTAATTTGCTCAAAAAAATGCGGGTCCTGATTAGCAAATGGCGTAAGTACTTTTGCTGCGCAATGGTACACCACATCCACATTTTTAAAAGCCGCATTTAATTTTCTGGCATCTAAAATATCGGCTTTAATCAGTTTTAATTTTCCATTGCCAATGGCATTACCAAAAAAAATATTTTCGTTGTGGCGACTCAAATTATCGTATAACACAACACTTTCCACATCAACATTATTAGCTAAAGCAAAAGCTAATTCAAAACCAATATATCCGGCACCACCGGTAATTAAAATTTTCATTGTTTAATTAATTCTGTATGTAATCCGCATTCCGTTTTGTTTAAGCCGTACCAACGTGCCTGCCTTTCATCTGCCAACACTTCGAGACTGATCTGCCGTGTGCAGGGTTCACAACCAATACTCATATATCCTTTTTCATCGAGCGGATGTTTCGGTATTTGATGTTCACGTATATAAGCATAAATCATTTGATTGGTCCAATTTAACATTGGATGATAACGAAATGCTTTGTGATTTGTTTTTTCTTCCTGATGAAATGTTGCACGATTGGCGTTTTGATCGGCACGTACCCCATTTATCCATACATCAAAAGTATTCAATGCAGGTTCAAGTGGTTGAATTTTGTTGATATAACAACAATAGTCTGGGTCAGATGTAAATAAAAACCTTCCATTTTCATCTACCTGCATAAGTTTAGGTGTATTGGATTTTACATCAATCGTATTGAGATTAAACAAATTGGTAATTTGTTGTTTATACATCATGGTCTCCGGAAAATGGAAACCCGTATTTAAAAAATATACAGGAATAGTATTATCAATACGTGAAATGATGTGCAATAAAACGGTACTATGAGTTTGAAACGAAGAAGAAGTAAATAGTTTCAATCCACGGGATTGGTAATCCTGAATTTGTTTTGTTATATCCTCAATCCCTGCCATTAACATCAATTTTTAATCCCAATTCAAGAAACAACAACAATAATTATAAACTCATTGCCAATAAATCTGCAATATGCAACACCTTAATCGGTTTTTGTTGTTTATCGATATAAGCCTGCAAGTGCATTAAACAAGAATAATCGGTAGAAACAATATACTCTGCGCCTGTTGCAATTGCATTATTTACTTTTGAATCGGCCATCCCTGTTGAAATAGGTTCAAATTTTACTGCAAAGGTTCCGCCGAAACCACAACATGTTTCCGAATCAACCATTTCAACAATTTCCAGCCCTTCAATATTGTTCAATAATTTACGAGGTGCCTCTTTAATTTTACATTCTCTCAATGCGCCACATGCATCATGATAGGTAATTTTCGCTTTGAGTTTTCCACCAAGATTATCCACTTTGAGTACATCAACCATAAATTCGCTGAATTCGAACAAATTTTTTCTCAGCCCTTTATAATAATTATGCACAGGAGTATTAGCGTATAAGGTGCCATAAAAGTTCCTTACAAATCCAACACATGAACCTGAAGGCCCCACAACATATCTGTCGGAGTTCGCAAAATCCGCTAAAAATTTCTTCCCAACATCGTCCATTTCTTTCCAATATCCGGCATTAAATGCAGGTTGTCCGCAACATGTTTGGTTGGGATTATAATGCACTTTACAACCTGCTTTTTCGAGCACTTTAACCATATTAAACCCCGTTTCAGGGAATAGTTGGTCGATAAAGCAGGGAATGAAAATGTCAACTTCAGTCATAAAAGCAAAAGTAGCAAACGTAGGTTAATTGCGCATATAGCTTGTTAACACCTGACACACAATAAATTAATCTACGGTTATTGATTCGGAGGAGGAAATAGGTTTGCCCCTAATTGTATATTCTGTAAGTTCGTTAGAGTTCAGGGTTGCCATAATTTCATTTATACCCGGCTTTAAGTTCACATGGTACCACTCATCGTAAACCCTGGCGATGCGTTCACCATTTACATACAAATTAATAGTGCCCTGGCCCATAACATGCATGGTACTTACATTTTCAGGAGCAAATTTGAAGTTTGTGGTGATAAAATGGATATTATAACCCTCTTTCATATCCGGTTTAATGTCCATCCAAACACTTGGAATTTCATCTTTTGGATAACCGGCCAGTTCAATTTGCCCCTTGAGGTTTTCCGGATTTTTGGCTAATAATGCTTGTTTTTTATCGTATTTACCTTGAGCCA
>DAORKJ010000039.1:0-7391 GCA_035439505.1 Chitinophagales bacterium | reverse complement strand
AACAAGAAACCCAATCCGAACTCAACAAACCCAATGGATTTGAGGAAAAAGTCGAAATTCAAGCCCATGGCCAGTTTCGGGTGTTCTTTTATAAGAAATAAACTCCAGTTGGGATATACAAATTTTTCAAGGGCTACCCAACAGAGTGAAAAACCGACTGTGATATAGAGCACTACCAGACCAAACTCCTTGAATTTACCTTGTTTTATACTGGTGCTGGCCAAATAGAAGCCTACCCCGGCAAACATCAGATAATCGAGCATATGGAATGGATGCAGGGTAATATTCCCAACAACCCAAATCAAAATAATACCTAATCCACCAATTGGAACCAAACGTGGAATTAAGAGACAAAATGCCAAAACAAACTGGAACCAGCCAATCCACTCAAACTGCTTGGGAATGGGGATGGTAGGGACAATCATGGCATTACTTTGCCAGCTTAAAATAAGCACCATAGCAGCTGCTACGCGTAAAACGATGGTCGCATAGTTTTTCCGGCCTTCGAGCCAGCCATCTATTTTAAGGTACCATGGCGACTTCGATATTTTACTATCGAGCCAAACACCAAATACTACGGTTATAAGGCAAATAGTAAAGAGGGTATAAAAAAAACGACCCTCCATTACTTCGCCGAGTTGCAGCGGTCGATCGGCAAAACTCCCATCAGTAAACCATTTGACGTGAGCTTCGGCGTCGGGAACAAAAAAGATAACTGAAAACAACAGGGTTAGCAGAACCTTATAAATGTGTGTGTTAGTTTTCATAAATTCTCTCATACTAGCCGCTATTTGCAAATGTAAATACACTGTTAACGGGTAGTTATCATTAATTGTAAAAGAAATGTAAACAGAGGGAAATATTATCTAAGTTGTGACTTAAGTTACAGTCCTTATAATGACAATTTTCCATGTTAATTGATAATTTTCCTTATATGAAGAAATCGTTACTATTGCATTGTTCTACAATAACTGTTTATTTATCTTTAACTTTAAATGTAAAAGCTTTAAACATATGAAAAAACACCTACTCCTTATTTCTTTAGCAATCCTGCTTATAGCGGGGAAACAAACAAATGCTCAAGGCATTTGTGACCCTTCAGGCAACATTTTGATTTATTCAAATTATGATGGCGGCAGCTTTACTATTAACATTGATGAAAACATTCCCAATATCCGAATTGGATTATGTTCATACGAACAGTTAAATGTTACCATCACTGGGACCTATGCCGATAATGTGGTAGAAGTATTATATGCCGGTTATAATAGTGGCGGCGGAACCAGTGTTAGTGGTGTTGATGCCGGTATTGTTGAAATTTTAAATTATCCACCGGTTACCTTATTTGATGCTGATGGATATGGTTACATGATTTGTGCTTATGAATGTGACACCGATTATGTTCCCGGTGGATGTAATACAGTGGACCAGGCAGTAGATTATTTTAGCACTTATCTTGATGGAAATATCCGATATTCCTTTTTTCAATATGGTGTTTTTAGTGGGACAGAAAACATGAGCGATGGTGGTAATTGTTGTCTTGGTGCTGAACCATGTGCGATTGTTGTTGATGCGGGGCAGGATGCTTCTATATGCGTTGGCGACAGTGTTATGTTAGAAGGTTCCGGTGCAGTTAATTATGTGTGGTTTCCTGATATCGCTTTAAGTGATGATGGTATTTACAATCCTTATTCCACTCCGGAAACAACAATTACTTATATATTAACCGGCAGCGATGCTGATGGTTGTTCAGGTTTAGATAGTGTTACTGTATTTGTTAATCCGTATCCTGTTGTAGAAATTATGGATATGGGTGATGGTAATTTAATGGCAACAGGTGGTGGTTCTTATCAATGGTATTTAAACGGTGAAATAATTCCCGGAGCTATTAATGAGACTTATGTTGCAACAACAACCGGTTATTATGCTGTAGAAGTAACCAGCGATGCTGGTTGCACAACAATAACTGAAGAAATTATTGTACAAGTAGACCAAATTGCCAATCATTATTTAAATCAACAAATAATTTGTTATCCAAATCCTGTAAACAACGAATTACATATTACTACTTCAACCGGTTTACAAATTGAACAAGTTGAAATTTATGCCATTAATGGTCAAATGGTTTTATCAATTGCGGACTTACAAATGACATCCAATATTATATCCGTAGAAAAAATTCCGGCAGGTTTATATACTATTAAAGTATTAACTAATGAAGGAATTGCTGTGAAACAAATTGTGGTGGAATAACTAAATAATTCAATTTAATATGAGCTGTATGTTTAAACGCATACAGCTTTTTTTATTTACAAACTCAGCGCCGCAATACACAATTCCCGAATATCCCATAGCTTTTCATGGGTAAATGGTAGTTGTTCTTGTTTTGCCCATTTGCGCAGGTATTCTTTATGCAGGCCTGATTTTTTAGTTGCCACTTCATCTGCAGTTACTACATGTTCTTCTAATAAATCATGTGCAAAATTAAAATTACCTGAAGGGAATGTGAAATCGTAAATTTTCGAATCAAAAGTAAGGTAACAATGTGCCTCCGGAAATCCGCGCAAATAAAAAGAATTTAGTATCGGTTTTGCTTTTGGTGTATTGTGTTGATTTAAAAAATAAATACCAATTACCAGATGTATGTCATCCTTATCATGTTCTTCCGCTACTTTTTTAAGTAAGGTATGTTTAGTACTGCAAGTGCCGCATTTTTCTTCTGCAACACATAACATATTTTTTTTATCCTGATTACGTCTATAAGGTAATAAAGCAACGTAACGACAAGCATCAGCAAATGTCTTACAGCTGGCAGCACGCATTGCTTTGGTAGCTAAGTCGGAAGCAGTTAAGGGAAAATCAAAAGGGAGTTCCGGTAAATTATTATTCATCACCTACGAATGCAAAATTAATTCCATCAGGAGCCAATGCCAGGCGATATATTTTTTTACCTTTTAATTCTTTGACAGTTAAAATTCTTGCCCATTGTTTTTTTTCTGCACCATAACTGTACATCCAAATCTGATTGTCGCGAGCCATCAATAACTCGCCATTTTTAGTCCAGATAAAATCCTCACTAATACCCGGAATAGCAGTTATAACTGAGGTAGTTTGGGTTGTTAAATCAAACCGTTTTATCATGAATTCATTATCTGAATTTTTTACAATATAACTCAAGGCCTGTTCGCCGGGAATCATTTTAATACATCGGCCAACATTTACATCTATCAACTTAGTGGTTTGTTTTTTTATGTCCGCCAATACCAGTGTAGGTGTATCGGTTACCATAAAAAATGCATAGTGTTTTTCATCAACAGGGCAATAATAACCAACGCTGTCGATGTTGTTCATTAGCACCTTAGGTTTTGTGCCATTTAATTTAAACATACACATGCGTTGCACAGTATCCAATTCAACCCTCACTACTGAAAATGTTTTACCGTTTGACATAACAACAGGTGAGTATTCACTTTCAAGTGTATTGGTAATTTGTTTTGTTTCAGCAGTTAATAAGTTATAAGTATAAATATCCGCCTGCAAGGTGTCGTGCATAGCAGTAAAATAAATCGTATTACCATCAGGAGAAAAAGATGGCTGATTATCATATCCGGCTCTGTTGGTAATGTTTTTCAAATCGTTAAGCGCCCATTTGCCATCAGCTGATGTCAATTTACCATGATAAATATCTACTGCAGGTAATTGAGCAGCTGCTGTTTGTACAATACATAAGGTCAAAATCCCTAAAATCAATCGCATAATGCTGTTATTTTGAACAAATGTAAAAAAAAATATCCGCCAAAGGCGGATACCTGCAATCAACTTAACTGGTATTAAGTCAATAATATTCAACCATTTTATTTGTAATTAAAGGCAGTAGTATTGCCCGATTCATCATATTCCTGTGCCCATACTTTTTTACCATTGCGATATTGAATTTTATATTGCAACTCGCCCTCATCGTTATACACTTTCCATTTGCCTTCTTTGAGGTTGTTTTCGAAGTAGGCTTTAACTACTATTTGACCTTCCAAATTATAACTTACCCACTCTCCTGTTTTATTGCCATTTTCCAAAAAACCTACTTGTTTAATCTTGCCATTTGGATAATAATATACCACCTCAACTAAATCGCCGGGTAACTGAATACATTGACCGGGAAGTTCAGCGTAAGGCATAACAGCAGCCTGAGAGGTTGAAGACATCAACATGATATTTAAGAGAAAAGTCATCATAGCTTCGATTTTTATTAACACAAATTTAAGAAGTAATTAACCTGATATTAGCAATTTGTTCATATTAAATTTACATTAGCATTTGACCGGATTTACCTTAAGTTAACATAGCCGAAATTTCAAGGAATTGAAATAAACTTTTATCTTTGAAAAAAATTGCGAAATGGCTTACGAATTATCAGGTAAATTGCTGGAAATATTTCCTACTCAGGAAGTTTCAGCATCTTTCAAAAAGAGAGAATTTGTTATTGAAAAAAGCGAAAGTGTAAACGACAGGGTATTTACGGATGTAATCAAATTTCAGTTGATTCAGGATCGTTGTGCTTTGTTGGACAGCTACAAGCTTGGTGAAGAGGTGAAAGTTACCTTTAATATCAAAGGCTCTAAATGGGAAAAAGAAGGTCGCACCAACTATTTTGTGAATCTGGATGTATGGCGCATGGAAAAAGTTGCTGCAGGAAACAGTCAGACCAACGAAAGTGCACCAACTTATGTTGAGCCGGCACCACTTCCGGAAGCTGAGGATGATCTTCCGTTTTAATCCGATAAATGCAGGCACCCGCAAAACTCACTAACCAACAAAAGCAGCGTTTCGGGAAATTATTTGCTTTATTGCGCAGGCGTAAATCGTCGGCTGATGATGTATTGGCCGAAGAGATGCATGAACAAGTATTTGCATCTACCAATTGTTTAAACTGTGCAAATTGCTGTAAAACGCACCCACCTTTATTGAAGGAACGGGATATCAAGGTTATTGCTAAACACCTACATCTTACCCAAGCGCAGTTTATCGCTCAATACGCTATGCTGGATGAAGATGGAGATTGGGTAATGTATACAGTTCCTTGCCCGTTTTTAATGTCCGATAATGCTTGCAGCATATATGATTTGCGACCCAATGCCTGCAGAGCATACCCACATACCAATCATAAAAAGTTATATCAAATTGCGGACATCACCTTAAAAAATGCGGAGATTTGTCCCGCCGTTGCACCTATTTTGGATGCTATAATGGCAAAACTGGAAGAATTATGAGAATATTAGGCAGCATACCTCACCCACAATTTAAAATCAGCGTGTTTAGCTGGAGCGAAAAGTATCTGGTAAAAATAGAAGCCGGATTTTTTGAACAAACCTATAAGTTCAGAGAAGCCGATTTTAGCAATTGGGAGGATTTAGCTGCGTTTTTTGATGCTACCATGATGACCGAAGTGACAACTACTTTCAAAAAAATGGCGGCAGATGCTATGGAAGCTGCAAAAAGAATGCAGCAAAACACTTGAGAAAATTTTTATATGCATTTTCTGAAATGCTTGCTGCACCTATGTTATAATCAATTCTTATTTTTTATCCTGTTCCAGTACCGCATCCAGTAATTGATCTACGGGATTGTATTGAAAGGAATACAATTTCTGATAATACTCATGTGCCATTCTATCGCTGTCGAAGTATGGATACACATCGTGCATACTCCGTTTCACAATTTGCTGCCACTTAGCTTTATCCTCGTAATAAGCAGGTACCACTTCATTTTCAAGCACGTTCATCAAGTTTTCAAAATCGAAATTGTCTATGCTGATGTTATCCATGGTATTGTGGTCAGCAGGTGGAATGATAAAGCTGTTTTCGCCATGAACAGCAAATTCCGGTATCCAACCATCGAGAACGCTCACGTTTACTGCACCATTCATAGCAGCTGTCATACCAGAGGTACCGGAAGCTTCGCGTGGGCGACGAGGTGTATTCAACCAAACATCTGCGCCGCGTTTTAGGAAATAACTCAGCTCAATTTCATACCCGGTTAAAATCGCCAAATTCGGCCTGTCCATGGTAAATGAAATGATATCGTTAAAGGTATTGATGGCTCCATGGTCAAATGGATATGGTTTACCGGCCCAAATCACCTGTACAGGGTATTTCGGGTTATTAACGAGATTGAAAAAACGTTCTTTGTTGCGGAAAATCAGGTTGGCACGTTTGTATTCCGCAAAACGGCGCGACCACACGATAGTAAGCACGTTAGGATTAAACATCTTTCCTGTCTGGTTAGCGACAATTTCAAATAACTCGCGTTTGAGCTCTTTTTTGATGGTAACCAAAGCCGCATCATCGCGGTTAATGTAGGCTTGATTTAACTCTTTATCCGCCCAAAACTTCTTTTGCTGAGCATTGGTAATGCTGGTGATGTTACATATGCCTTTGTAGTCCTTCCACATCTCCTTACTTACTTCACCATGGAGTTTACTCACCCCATTAGACAACTTACTCATATATAATGCTGAAGGCGTGTAGCCAAGCATATCTCCTTCTGTTTTGGTAATATGGCGGACAAGTTCCAGGGGTATTCCGGAAAAGAAACCCATACGGTTCATTTCATTGATATCGTGTTCTTCATTACCTGCTTTTTCCGGGGTATGCGTGGTAAACACAACACGTTTACGCACTTCATCCACGTCTTTAAGCTTGCTAAACAGGTAGAAAGTCATGGCCAAAGCATGTCCTTCATTCATGTGATAATTGTCTACACCACCCAAAAGCTCCACAACCTTAGCGCCGCCGATGCCGAGAATCATGTTTTGTGCTATACGTATTTCATGATTTCTATCATATAAACGGTGGGTATACTCACGGGCATACTCTTCATTTTCAGGAAAATCGGTGCTTAAAAGAAACAAAGGTGCGCTGCCAAACACTTCAGGTGCCAGGTAAAACACCTTTACAATCACATCTTTACCATCAATCTGCATGGTAAACTGAATATCTGTTTGTTGGAGGAAGGTATACAGTTTTTTCTGAAATTGAACAGCCATATAGTTATGGTCGTCTCTCACCTGGTCGTAATATCCATATCGCCAAAGGATACCAATACCGAACAGATTTTGCTTGAGTTCATAAGCCGAACGCATGTGCGAACCCGCTAAATATCCAAGTCCGCCGCTGTATATTTTTAGTGCCTGGTGAACGCCAAATTCCATACAAAAGTAAGCTGTACGTTGCTGGTAGGCAGGATTAACTTCATAAGGCAAATGCCAGTTGCTGTAATGAATCATCGTCTTCTTTAAGTAGTTAAGATGCGAATATATTGAATATACACAAACAGCGGTTGGTTTGGTAAGGTTTGACTGTGGAAAAAGGTTGTGTTTTATACTTACTTCACCT
>DAORKJ010000038.1:0-32336 GCA_035439505.1 Chitinophagales bacterium | reverse complement strand
ATTACTTTTTAAGAATAAGTTTGCAATTTACTGTTATAATTTTATTTTTACATGCACATTCGTGCACCTATATTAAAACAATGTTAATTTAATGATTGTTGCTCAAATGGACCACCGTATTCATATCATTATACATAGTGATACAAAGTCAAGCCTGGCTGAGATCATGAGCGGTTATTTGCAATTTTACAGCAACAATACCATCGACATTACCCTTAAAACTGAAGCACCTGTCATCCATCCCTTAGCCGAACAGGTTTTAAAAGAAGATGGCATTGAATACAAAAAACCGACAAAACCGACAGGTAAATCCAATTCTACACATAATATCTATATTAATTTTCCTGATACCAAAGCCATAGCAGGAAAAAACGCAAAGCAATTTAATTTCGAAGACCCACTGGTATTAAACGACTATGAAAAAGTGTTGACAGCGTTTCGTGCAACACGAGAGGCTATTAAAAAAGTAAGTATCGAATTGGTTGGGGAAATTGCAGTAGCTAAATAATTACACTCCTAATCTTCCATGTAAATTAATTGTTACTACTTCAATTAAGTGTTAATACTGGTTGAATTTAATTTTCTCATTTACGATTGCTGCATTTTAGGCACATTTCTAGACATTGAATAAAATTGTTCATATAATTCTGCTTTTAATTTTAACTGGAATTAACAATAAATAAGCAAAGTTGAATTTTCCTAACACACAATTTACATATTAGCCGCTATTTCATCATTTTATTATAACGCTCTGTCAATCAGTGCTTAATACAACGGTTCTAGGTTTGCACTTTAATATTTTCTAACGCTAAATGCAATCAACAATGAAAAAAATTTTACTGAGCTGTCTTGCCGTCGCACTGGGATTTACGTCGGTTAAAGCACAAGTACCCGTTACTGTTAGCGGCGAAATTACCACGAATACCACGTGGACAAAAAACAACATCTATTTATTAAATGGATTTGTTTATGTAGAAGATGGTGCAACATTAACCATCGAAGCTGGAACCTTAATTAAAGGTGACAAAGCAACAAAAGGTACATTAATTGTTACCAAAACAGGAACTATTCAGGCAGCAGGTACTGAATGTGAACCTATCGTATTTACATCTAACGAACCTGCAGGTACAAGAAATTACGGTGACTGGGGTGGTATCATCATTTTAGGTGAAGCACCAATTAACGTTGCCGGTGGTTCAGCAGTTATTGAAGGTGGTGTTGACACACCGGAAGGTGATGCTGCTTATGGTGGAGCAAATCCGGCAGATAACAGCGGCACATTACAATATGTGCGTATCGAATTCCCTGGTATTCCTTTTTTACCTGGTAATGAAATTAACGGTTTAACATTAGGTGGTGTTGGTAGCGGAACTACTATCGACCATATCCAGGTTTCTTATTCAGGTGATGATTCATTTGAATGGTTTGGTGGTCGCGTTAATACCAAATACTTAATTGCATACCGTGGATTTGATGATGATTTTGATACAGACTTTGGATACAGAGGTAAAAATCAATTTGGTTATGCTTTACGTGACCCTAACGTAGCTGACGTTTCAGGTTCAAACGGATTTGAACAAGATAATGATGCTACTGGTTCTGCCAATTCACCTTATTCTAAAGCATTATTTTCCAACTACACTATTGCCGGACCAAAAGTAAATACCGGTGATGTTGTAAACATTAACTACAAAAGAGGAGCTCACGACAGAAGAAATACTCAAGCTTCTATTTATAACTCAATTATAATGGGTTACCCTGAAACAGGATTAAAAATTGAAGGTACTAATACATCACAAAATGCGATGAACGATAGCTTACAATTTAAAAATAATATCCTTTCAGGAAATGTTGACGATTATATTTGTACAACATGTGATGTTGGATTTAATATTGATACTTGGGCAGCATCAAATAGCAACCAAACATATTTAACCAACAACTTAGTAGGTTTAGTAGATGTATTTAATTTAAGTAATCCTGATCCGCGTCCAACTGCAGGTTCTGCACCTACAACAATTGGAACTTATTTTTCAGGTTTATTAAGTGACCCTTTCTTTACACCAACTTCTTATACAGGTGCATTTTCAACTTCAGACAATTGGACTGACGAATCTTGGGTAAATTTTGACCCACAAAATACACCTTATACTACTGCAGGTATTAATAATAACCCTGTTGTAACTGCTACTGTAACTAACGCAAGTTGTGCAGGAACAGGTGCAATTGATGTATCAGTAACAGGTGGTGCCGGTGGTTACACTTATTCTTGGAGCGATGGTCCTACAACACAAGACCGTAGTTTCTTAAACGCAGGAACTTACACTGTAACTGTTACCAGCAATGGTTGTTCAGTTGTAAAATCATACACAGTTAATGATGTTACAGTTGCAAAACCTACCAGTTTAGCAATTTCTTCAGTAACAAATTGTAGTGCTAAATTATCTTGGGTTGCAGCAGCAGGTGCAGCTTCTTATGAAGTTCGTTACCGCATTACCGGTGGTGTTTACAGTTCACCTGTTAACGTAGGTGCTGTTACTAATTATACATTTACAGGTTTAAGTGCAACAACTTCTTACGATTTCCAGGTGCGTTCAGTATGTGCCGGTGGTGCAGAAAAAAGCGCTTATGTGAAAAAAACAACCACTACTTCAGCTTGTGGTGCTCCAACTTCAATGACAGCTTCCGGTATTACCAGCAACTCTGCTACTATTAGCTGGGTAAATAGTTGTGATGCTGTTAGCTATAACTTACAATATCGTAAAGTGCCTCAAAAAGCATGGACAACTGTTGTAGTAGTTCCTACTTCTAAAACTATTACCGGTTTACTTGCCAATACTACTTATGAATATAAAGTAAGTACCAATTGTATAGGTGGTGGCGTTTCTCCATATTTACCACTCCAAACCTTTACTACTTTATTACGCACAGGTAATGAAGTTATTGTTGACGCTGCTTCTTTAGAAGTAAATCCAAACCCTGCTGCTGATAATGTATCAATTACTATTGCTGCTCAAGCAACTGTAAATGTTACTATCACTAACATGGTTGGTCAAATGGTTTACAATATGCAAAATGTTCAGGTTAACGGTGCTGAAACTATTGACCTTTCATTAGAAGGTTATGAATCAGGATTGTATTTGGTTAATATCCAAGGTAATAATATCAATGTTACCAAAGAGTTAGTTGTAAGTAAATAAATCTTTAATTGCAGTTTAATTTAAAGCCCTCCCAATTCACGGGGAGGGCTTTTTTGTTTACATTGCTTTGAAGTTAATCTAATGTTACAATAAAGATTAGGTAACATACCGGCGAGACCTTTGCATGTAAATCTTACAATATGCAACGGACTATCCGAATTTTATTTATTTTATTCATTTCATGCGCTTCAACCGCCGCCTGGAGCCAGACAGGCTCAATTGCAGGTGTGGTAATTGATGGCGAAAATGCTGAAACTTTAATTGGTGCAACCGTTATAGTGGAAAATGTTCCGGGTAAGGGAGCAAGCACCGATATAGACGGACGCTACAGAATAGAAGGATTAACTGAAGGTACCTATTCGATTAAAATCAGCTACATTTCTTTCAAAACTAAAACCATTCCGGGTGTTACCGTAACAAAAGGCGCAGTAACGAATTTAGATATCGCACTGGAAACAGAATCGCAAAATGTATTTGGTGATTCAATGGTGGTAGAAATTAAAGCAAGGCCTCGTCAGGAAAATCTCAATACCGTATTAGCTTTCCAACAAAAAAATATTGCTCCCGCAGAGGTTATTTCACGTGATATTATCAGCAGAAGTCCTGATAAAAATACCGGAGAAGTACTGAAACGTATGAGCGGAACTACTATTACTGATGGCAAGTTTGCTGTTATTCGCGGACTTAGCGACAGATATAATATTGCTTTGGTAAATGGTAATGTATTACCTAGCACAGAACCGGACCGTAAATCGTTTGCATTCGATTTATTTCCATCTGCCATGTTGGATAATTTAATTGTAATTAAAGCTGCACAACCAAATTTACCCGGCGATTTTGCAGGTGGTATTATCATGTTGAATACACGTGATATTCCTGATGAAAATTTTGTGAGTATATCTATAGGTGGTGGTTATAATGCTGTTTCTACATTTAAAGAATATTATACTTATACAGGGGGAACAAAAGACTGGTTAGGTATTGATGATGGTATTAGACAATTACCTAATGCATTTCCGGCAAACAGAGACCTATTTGTAGATTTATCGGTTGAGGAAAAAGCTAATCTTGGTAAATCGTTTGCTCCTTGGGGCGCATACAGCGAGGCTTCTACACCTATTGATCAAAGTTATCAGGTATCCGCAGGTTATGTACACAAAGTAGGTGCAATTGGCGAATTTGGTGTAATTGGTGCGATTACTTACAACAATTCTTATGCAACAAACTTTATTGAACGCAATGATTACGACAACGAAATCACACCAATTTACGAATACACCGATGATCAATATAAAAACAATGTATTGTGGGGTGGTTTATTAAACTTATCATATAAAATAAACGACAATAATAAATTCAGTTTCAAAAACTCATACTCCGTAAATTCTTCTGACATTACCACCATGCGTGGCGGATTAAATTATTCGAAAGCAGTAGAAGTACAAAACGAATATTATGAGTTTAGTTCTAACCAATTAACCTCATCTATTGTTGGTGGCGACCACTTTTTAAGCGGTTCAAAAACAAAAATAAAATGGTCTGCAGGTATTAATACTTTAAAACGCGACCAACCAAATTATCGCACAGTAAATTATTTCAAAAATATTACCCCATCATTTGAAGGTGATACCATGTTTCAAATGTCACCTTCACCATTTGCCTCTCCGGATAACTTAGGTATGTTCTACTCTTATATGGATGAAAAAACATATACCGGTGGTGTAGATGTTACCATTCCATTTTCAATAGGTGATGCTAAACAGGCTTTAGGTATAGGCGGAAGTTATTTAGCGAAAGACCGTACGTTCAACGCGAGAAACATGGGTATTGCTGCTTCAAACGATATTTATTTTAATCCTGATTATTATGAAATAGTAGTATTACCTGTAGGTGAACTATTGAGCCCTGCTTATTTTGCTGACAGTTTATTTTATATCGATGAAATTACAAACCCAAGCGATTTTTATGCTGCTACACAAACAAACAAAGCAGTGTATGCGATGTTAGATAATAAAATTGGCAATAAATTAAGAGTAGTTTGGGGAGCAAGAGCAGAATTTTTTAATCAAACAATTAGTTCATTCGAGTTTGGTGCAAGCACTACTCCTACTCCTGTAGAAGTAGATACCAAAGAAACAGACAGCGTAGGATTAAAATTTGATTTATTACCATCTGTAAATATTACGTATGCTGCTTCTGAAAAAACAAATATTCGTGTTTCAGCATATAAAACAGTTGCTCGTCCTGAATTAAGAGAATTAGCACCATTTGGTTATTATGATATCGAAACAAACTCAAGCATTACCGGTAATCCAAGTTTATTAGCAACAAATATTTATAATGGTGATGTTAAAGTAGAACATTTTTTTGGTGCAGGTCAAGTAATTTCTGCTGGTGTATTCTACAAAAAGTTTATTGACCCAATCGGACAACGTTTTTATTTTGGAACTGTTCGTGAATTAAAACCTATCAACGATTCATTAGCTACCGTTTATGGTGCTGAATTTGAATTGCGAAAAAATTTAGGATTTATTGCACGTGAAGTGAAATTCCTGGAACGTTTTACATTTAATACTAACCTCGCGTTAATTAATTCAAATACCCTATTACACGTTGCTGACACTGCCATTGCAGGTGCTGCTGAACGCCAGTTACAAGGTCAAAGCGATTATGTTGTGAATTTCGGTTTGACGTATATCGAACCAATGAAAGGCATGTCGTTTACTGTTTTATTTAATCAGATTGGTCGCAGAATTTCTGAATATGGTAATGCGCAATATGATGATATCTACGAAAACCCTCGCCCATTATTAGATGGTCAGATTTCTATTCCATTTAATAAAGGTAATGGTACCGTAAAAATGAACTTCAGCGATATGCTGAGCAAATATGCCATCTTCTATCAGGATTTAGATGAGGACGGAGCATATGATGAAACAATTGATAATACTATCCGCAAAATAGATAGCGGTGCAAAAATTTCTTTATCTGTTAATTATAAATTCTAAATAAAAATTTCAAATTATGAAAAAACTGCAATCAATCTTAACAATTTTAATTATGCTGGGTTTAACAAGTGTTGCCCATGCACAATTACCAACAAAAAGCCTGACAGGTGAAATATCAGGCATTACGCGCAATCTCGTAAACGATACTGTGTATATTCTAACAGGATTCGTTTATGTTGAAGATGGTGCAACTTTAAATATCGAAGCGGGTACTATTATTCGTGGCGATAAAGACACAAAAGGAAGTTTGATCGTTACTAAAGGTTCTAAAATTTATGCTTTAGGAACTCCTGATCAACCAATTGTATTTACCAGTAATCAACCGGAAGGTTCACGTAATTATGGCGACTGGGGTGGAATTATCATTTTAGGTGATGCACCAATTAACGTTGCCGGTGGAACTGCAGTAATTGAAGGTGGAGTGGATACACCTGAAGGTGATGCTGTTTATGGTGGAGCTGATGCAACCGATAATTCAGGTTCATTAACGTATGTGCGTATCGAATATCCCGGTATCGCATTTGTTCCTGGAAATGAAATCAACGGTTTAACTTGTGGTGGTGTTGGTTCAGGCACTATTTTAGATCATATTATGGTAAGCCGCTCCGGTGATGATGCATTTGAATTTTTTGGTGGAACAGTAAATGGCAAATATTTAATTGCCCATAATACTTACGATGATGATTT
This sequence comes from Chitinophagales bacterium, assembly GCA_035439505.1. Classification (GTDB taxonomy): domain Bacteria; phylum Bacteroidota; class Bacteroidia; order Chitinophagales; family BACL12; genus UBA7236. The sequence continues at coordinate 25,441 of DAORKJ010000038.1, read as the reverse complement.
TGATACTGATTTTGGTTTTCAAGGCAAAATACAATTCGGATTAGTAAAACGCGACCCGAATTTTGCTGACGTTTCAGGTTCTAATGGTTTTGAAAGTGATAATGATGCAACTGGTAGCACCAATTCACCTCAAACCAATCCAACATTTAGTAATATGACAGTAGTTGGTCCAATACAAAATGCAGGCGATGTAATTAATGTGAATTACAAACGTGGTGCACACTTACGCAGAAATACCAATACTGATATTTTTAATTCCGTAATTATTGGTTACCCAAGTGGAATTATGGTTGACGGTGCTTTATGTGAAGCTAGTGCAACTGGTAATACTTTAAAAGTACAAAATACCATTATTGCCGGACACAACAACGATTTTGAAGTTGCTGTAGGAAGTAGTTTTGATGCAAATGCTTGGTTTACCACCGGTGCTTACAATAATAGTATTTTAGATTTAAGCAGCGATGTAATGTTAACTGATGCTTATAATATTACTTCTCCTAACTTTCTGCCTATGGGTGGTTCACCATTATTAAGTGGTGCATCATTTGTTGAATCAGAATTAATTGGTATGATTCCAACAACTTACAAAGGTGCATTCGGTAATTTAGACTGGACTTCTTGTTGGGCTAACTGGGATCCACAAAATACTAACTACGGTGAAGTACCGGGAACAATTGCTCCTGCTATTGCATCGTTTGATATTTCCAATGCTGACTTAACAGTTACATTTAATAATACATCAAGTAATGCCGTATCTTATTCTTGGGATTTTGGTGATGAAACTACAACTGAAGATGTAAGTACTGAAGCTAATCCTTCATATACTTATCCTGCATTAGGCGTGTATAATGTTGTGTTAACTGCAACAGGCACTTGTGCAGACCAAAATACTACATCACAATCATTAGACCTTTCAGTTGCTATTACTGATTTCAATAATATCAACAGTGTAAGTGTATATCCGAATCCTGCGAAAAATGCAGCCACAGTTGCCATTTCAGCTACTTCGAATACAACAGCTGATATTACTGTAACCGACATGACAGGAAGAGTAATATTACCGACAATTTCAGCCAATTTAATGAGCGGAAATAATGCGTATACTTTCAACACTTCAACATTAAGTTCAGGTGTATATCTTGTAAACGTTACTAATGCAGGCGAAAACGCTGCATTACAATTAATCATAGCTAAATAAGTTTTCGTATTGTAAGAAAGGGGTCGCCGCGAGGTGGCCTTTTTTTTTGTACCTACATGTGTAATTTTGTAACTAGAACTCATCTCAAAAATAGGTTTGTTTTAGTATTTTCAAGTATTCGCTCTTTAGCCGAGGCGCTTGAAGCAGCTCATACTGGAAGAAGTACGGGCAATTCAAGCAACGAAGGATAAAGAGCGAAGACGAAGAAAAGACGCCAAAGGTATTTTTGAGATGAGTTCTAATTACAAATACAAATCTCATGCATATTACACCTGCAAACGCATTACATACTTTACATCAATCGAATAAATTATTTATTTCGTTGTTTGAACATGGCAGTTTAGTTGTGGAAATATATCAACCACAAAAAGTAGACTTACAACAACCACACGACCGTGATGAAGTATATGTGATTACAAATGGCCATGGACAATTTAACCACAACAATACAATTGTATCAGTAAATACCGGAGATTTTTTATTTGTCCCTGCAGGTGACCCTCACCATTTTTTTGATTTTTCTGATGACTTTGCGACCTGGGTAATATTTTATGGCCCAAAAGGCGGAGAACTAAACACATTCACACATGAAAATGAAAATTATTTGTGAACATTGTAATGTTGCGTTACAACCCGAAGGTGTAGCCTTTGTTTGTAGCTACGAATGCACGTATTGCAGTAATTGCGCCACTCAGTTTCAGCATATTTGCCCAAATTGTGCAGGCGAATTGGTCCGCCGCCCTAAGCGATTGCCAAAAGAGCAAACAAGCTAAATATTTCAATCGTTTGATTTTCTCACTGCATTCCGGTAAATTTACTTTACTCAAAGAATTTTTATGCACGCTAACGAACAATTAATCCATAATTTTTATTCCGCTTTTTTGGATAAAGATTATCTGACTATGCAAAATAGTTATGCCGAAGAGGCTACCTTTTCCGACCCGGTATTTCAGCATTTATCAGTGCAAGAAGTTAGGGCAATGTGGGAAATGTTTTGTAAGCGTGGAAAGGACATGCAGCTCACTTTTTCCATTCAACATGCTGATGATAAATATGTGCATGCCACCTGGATTCCGAATTATACATTTTCTGCAACCGGCAGACTTGTCACCAACTATATCACATCGAAATTTACTATTGTCGATAAAAAAATAGTTAATCATGTCGACCATTTCAATTTTTATAAATGGTCAAGTCAGGCATTAGGTTTGAGCGGAATGCTACTCGGCTGGACACCAATGGTGAAAAATAAAGTGCGCAAAACAGCAATGAAAAATTTACATACTTTTATGCAAAAATCAGCTTCTTAAAAATATGTCAATTCCTGCTACTGCTTTACCCGAATTAATTACTTCCAGATTAATACTCAATCAGGTTCAAATTCATGATGCTCCGCAAGTGTTTATCTTACGAACCGATAAATTGGTAAACAAATATGTCGTTTTACCTGAAACACCGGATGAAGCCGCGGCTGCTAACTTTATTCATAAAGTAAATGATTACAATTTGCAAAATAAAGGCAGATATTGGGCAATACGTTTGAAGGATAATCCTGAACTTATTGGTACAATTTGTTTATGGAATTTTGATGATGTAGCCAATACATCAGAATTAGGATTTACCCTGTTGACTGATTACTGGCGTAAAGGATATATGCAGGAAGCGCTTCAATGTGTGCTTCAGTATGGGTTCGATGATTTACATCTTACAAAAATTGATGGATGGACCCATCAACTCAATGAAGCATCGAAAGGGTTAATGGAAAAAGTGGGTTTTACTAGAAATGTTGCGTTAGAAAAACAAGTCATCATAGATGAATCCGAAAAACATATGGTAATTTACACCATTCTAAATCCGAACTAAACTTCTATTGTTTTGCTCTTCCATTCATGATACAGTTGCGATATCAATCCATCGCTTAATCCTTGTTTTGGTACAAATATTTTTTCAATACCGGCCCATTTCATCACGTTGATATAAATTTTAAGCGCTGGCACAATAACATCTGCCCTATCCGGTTTTAAACCTAATTCGCGAACGCGTTCTCCCATACTCAAATCATCCATGTACATCATAACACGCTTTAATATACTGATGCTCAAATAAGGTTTACCGGCTTTACCATAATGTTTCATTACATGATTGATATTTCCGCCTACACCAATGGCACTTAATTCGAAATTGTTATTTTTTGTAGCCTTAATCCATTCCAACATTTCGCGCCATTCAGGATCATTTACCTGGTCGTTTAACAAACGTAAAGTCCCAATATTAAATGAACGGTTAGCAATTAATTTACCATTGCCTAAAAAGGCTAATTCTGTGCTTCCACCACCGACATCTATGTATAAATAAAAATCATTTGGCTCTAAACCAATTTGATCCAGTGGAACACCCAAAATTGTTTTTCCTTCGCGGTCCCCCGATATAATTTGAATTTCAAGTCCTGCTTCTTTTTTTACACGTGCTAATATTTCATCACTGTTTTTTGCGTCACGCATGGCAGAAGTAGCACACACTTTAAAAGCAGTTACCTTGTGAATTTCCATGATATGTTTCATAGATATCATTGCCTTTACCAACATCTGTGTTTTTTCCTCAGAAATTACACCATCAATAAATGCATCCTCACCTAATCGAACCGGTACACGAATTAACGAATCCTTGTGAAAAACGGGACCTTTAGGTGTTTCATATACATTTTCAATCAACAATCTGATTGCATTACTTCCTATATCTATAGCTGCAAACTTCATTTCTTAATCTGATTAATTATTAGTTTTTAATTTCTCGTAATAACTTTTAAAATAATTATATAACGCCAACTGACTCCTAAGTGCTTCTGTATTTTTAGCTTTTGTAACGTAATCATTCAAATGACCATGCACTAAGGTTCTCGCCTTCACATTGTCTTTCCAGGTTAGCTCTAAAATTTCTTTGAGTTGTTTTTTGATGTCTTTATCTAAAATACTCACCAATACTTCAATCCTATGGTCTATATTTCGTTCCATCATATCGGCTGAACCCATATAAATTTCTTCTTTGCCATTGTTGTAGAAGTAAAATATACGCGGATGTTCCAGGTAACGGTCCAAAATGCTAATGGCTTCTATATTTTCGCTTAATCCTTCAACACCCGGAACCAATGAGCAAATACCGCGAACAATGAGTTTCACCTTTACCCCTGCATTACTTGCTTCATATAATTTTTTGATAATTTCTTTATCCACCAGATTGTTCAACTTGAAAAACAACAACGCAGGTTTTTTGTCCTTGGCATTTTTTATTTCGCGACTAATCAGCTGTTTCATTTTGGCACGCATATTCAACGGCGCTACCATCAGGTGTTTATATTTGCCGATTTCAAAACGATTATCGAAAAATTCGAAAATCTTTTTTACCTCTTTAGTAATTTCAGGTCTGGCAGTCAGTAAAAATATATCGGTATAAACTTTTGCTGTATTTTCATTAAAGTTACCAGTTCCAATTATGGCATATTGCACTTGTTTACCTTCATGCACATGTGTAATTAAACATAGTTTAGAATGTACTTTCAGGTTGTTTACTCCAAATGAAACTTTTACACCTTCTTCCTGCAATTTGTTGGACCAAAATATATTGTTTTCCTCATCGAAACGCGCCTGCAATTCCATTACAACTGTAACTTGTTTTCCGTTGCGGGCAGCATTTATTAAACTCATTACCACGCTCGAATTTTTAGCAACGCGATACAAAGTCATATGTATACTGGTCACATTCGGATTAATAGCCGCTTCTCTCAGTAAATCGATTATATGATGAAAACTTTGATAAGGAAAATGTAAAAATATATCCCGTTGACGCAACACACTGGTAATACTTGAGTTAGTATTTAATAAAGGATGATGCACAGGCGGCATTGGCTGATATTGCAAATCTTTGCGACCCAAATCAGGGAAATTCATAAAGTCTTTAAAATTATGATAACGCGCTCCCGGAATAATGGCATCGTTGCGTTGCAATTTCATTTTTTTGGCAAAAAACTGCAACATTTCTTCAGGCATTTGTGCATCATAAATAAAACGTGTTGTTTCACCTTTCGTGCGCCTTTTTACACTTTTCTGAATAATTTCCAATAAACTCTCCGATAAATCGGTATGTATATCTAATTCAGCATCTCTGGTAATTTTTATTGTATACGCATCGATGTAATCATAATTAAAAATATAATACATCGCATCCAGGTTATACCGAATAATATCATCCAATAAAATAATGAATTTTTTATCGCCATCATCAGGTAACATAAAAAAACGCGATGGATCACCATCCGGCACTTCAATCAGCGAATACCTAGTGGCATTTGGTTTATCTTTTTTCACCATACGCACCGCTAAGTAAATCCCCTTGTCGTTTAACAATGGCATTTTTTTATTATTGTCCAGCATGATTGGAAACAAACGCTGATGGACTTTTTCATTAAAATACTGACGAATTATTTCTCCCTGCTGACTATTTATTTCTTTTTCGTTGAGGATAAATATTTTGTGTTTTTTTAAGTCTTCAAGAATTTCGAGGTATGCATTGTCAAACCTGTTTTTCAATACCAATACTTTTTTCTGAATTTGCGTCAGTGTTTTTTGAGGATTTACATCAAATACCTTTAATTGCGATTTTTGTACTCGCATCATTCTACGCAGCACAGCAACGCGCACTCGAAATAATTCATCCTGATTATTTGAAAAAATACCTAAAAAACGAATCCGGTCATTTAAGGGCACATTTTTGTCCTCAGCCTCCTGCAATACCCTTTCGTTAAATGTCAACCAACTGATATCCCTGTTTATATACTTCAGTTTCAATTTTTTGTTCTTTTTTGCGCTCATATACTCACCTTGTACAGAGCAAATTTAATCTTTGGCTAAAATACTAGCATGCTCAGCAAGGGCGAGTGTAAAGTTGATTAATTAATTGTTAATTAATTGTTCACCTAACAAATAAGCAGATTTAAGCATTTCAGTAACTTTGCATCATGAATCAGGATAAATACGGATTACGTGGGGTTTCCTCGCAGAAAGAAGAAGTGCATAAAGCTATCGCTCACATGGATAAAGGACTGTATCCCAATGCTTTCTGTAAAATTTTACCTGATTTTGCCGCCGGCGATGCTGCTTATTGTAATGTGATGCATGCCGACACAGCAGGAACTAAAACTTCTTTGGCCTACATTTATTGGAAGGAAACCGGTGATATCAGCGTTTGGGAAGGTGTTGCTCAGGATGCTTTGGTGATGAACCTCGATGATATGGCCTGCGTGGGCATTACCGATAACATCACTATATCCTCTACCATTGGACGCAATAAAAGTGTAATTCCGGGAGAAGTACTTGCTGCAGTCATCAACGGCACCAACCGTTTCATAGAAAACATGCGCGAATTGGGCGTAATTATTCACCATGCCGGAGGCGAAACTGCCGATGTGGGTGATATTGTCCGCACCATCGATGTTGGAATAACCGCTTTTGGTCGTATCAAACGCGATGAATTGGTGGTGAACAATATTCAACCGGGCAATGTAATTGTCGGACTGGCCAGTTTTGGGCAAACAAGTTATGAAACCGAATACAATGGCGGAATGGGCAGCAATGGTTTAACCAGCGCCAGACACGATGTTTTTGCAAAAAAATACGCCGGATTATATCCTGAAAGTTATAATCAGCAAATTCCTGATGAGGTGGTGTATACTGGCAATAAACAGCTGACAGATTTAATTGAAGTGAATGGTAAACTAATTACGGCTGGAAAACTGGTGCTTTCCCCAACCAGAACCTATTTACCGGTGATAAAGTCCATAATGGAAGCGCATAAATCAGCCATTTCAGGTATGATACATTGCTCAGGTGGAGGCCAAACTAAAGTGTTACATTTTGTTGATAATGTGCATATTATCAAAAATAATTTCTTCGAAACTCCTCCCCTGTTTCAATTAATCCAGGAAGAATCAAAAACTGACTGGAAAGAAATGTATAAGGTATTTAATATGGGCTGTCGTTTAGAAGTTTATACCGACGAAAAAACAGCTGAAGCAATTATTACCATTGCCAATCAATTTAATATTGAAGCAAAAATCATCGGTCACGTTGAAGCTGCAGACAGTAAAAAAGTAACCATGCATACAGCACATGGTATTTTTGAATATTAATTACCAGCTTGGAAAATAACGAAAATATGCTCTAAATCTTTTGGCAGAGGTAACTCTGTTCACATAGAAGAAATTGAGAATGATACCTACAATTACGATAATCATTCCGATGATGGCAATCATATTAAATCGTTCTCCAAAAAAAATAAACCCAAAACCTAAGGCAAATACAACACCTAAATAGGCATAATTCGCTATAGTGCCGGCTTTTTCCATCTGATAGGCTTTGGTCATATATATTTGAGCCACCTGAGTAACTAAACCCATTGCAATTATTAAAATCCATTCCCTGCCAATTGGCATTACCCAATTATTTACACAAAATGGTGTCACAATTGGAATGGTGCACAGAGGCAAATAAAATACCATTACCAGTGCCGGAACATGATTTGCAGTTTTGCGCAACGCATTGTATGCTAATCCCGAAAAAGCTGCACCCAAAATACCCAACATCAACAAATCGGTATGTTCATTTTTTTCAAACCCATTGATAAATATGATGCCTGTAAACGAAACGGCAAAAAATATCCACTGCCGCCAATTCATATTTTCGTGGAGTAAAACAGTCGCAAAAATGATAGTAAAAATGGGCGACAAATAACCTATAGTTACCGCAGTTGCTAAAGGCAAATGTTGAATACTGAAAAAGAAAATGAGTAAGGCAATTGAGCCGGAAACGCCACGTCCAATCATCACCCAGCGGTGACTGCGACCAAAAGGGAAAATGCGGCTGCGATACAATAAAAAACCACTAACCAACAACATAACCAGGGAGCGAAAAAGTACTAATTCGTAGGAAGGAATGCGTTGCAACATTTTAACTAACACATTCATGATACCAAACAAAAAAGTAGAGGTAATCATGAAATATATCGCCTTTGCGTGAGTATTTGCCTGCACTGTACTCAAACTAACATTGGGTTTTAAGATTTAGTGCAAAATAATTGCGAAATTTTATGGAATAAGGGTTGAGTTATCACCATATGAACAAAATACTGATGAAACCCAAAGAAGTAACTTAATACGGTATTTACAAACAGGCAACGATATAATGTGCTATTTGGTGAAATACAGTAGGTGCAAAGGCAATTATTCCAAAATTGGCAGAATTACACCATATTTGTCAGGTTTATACGAATTGTCCATTTTTGTTAGTAGAAGCATTAACCTGCAAAAGTTGATTAAGCAGTTAAATCTTGTTAACGCGAACCTAAATTGGCACGAATCTCGTTTATCTTTAAAATCAATGTTATTTAGCTCATATCTAAACGCTTACGAAGAACATGAATAAAATGAAATTTTTATTTTTCCTGCTTACCGTTTCCGGTTTTTATGCCGGTTACAGCCAGCAAACTGCGACAACTACCAAACCTGAAGAAACCCTTACCGAGGAAGAGGCTATGCTCAAATTTGAAAGATTTTTGAGTATTGTCGACGACAGATATATGGATGATGTAGATGCCGGAAAACTCGTGGAAGATGCTATTATTGAAGTTTTAACTCAACTCGACCCACACTCGGTATATTTCACTGAAGAAGAATTACAACAAGCCAATGAACCACTGGAAGGCAATTTCGAAGGTGTTGGTATTCAGTTTAATTTATTGAATGATACCATCATTGTGGTTGGTGTAATTTCAGGTGGACCAAGTGAAAAAGTGGGTTTAATGCCCGGAGATAAAATAGTGCAGATTAATGAAGAAAAAGTCGCCGGAATTGGCATGACCAACAAAGGTGTTACAGACAGATTACGCGGGAAAAAAGGCACTGATGTAAAAGTGTATATCGAAAGAAATGGCGCGAAAAAGAATTTGGAATTTAAAATTACAAGAGATGTAATTCCACTTTATAGTGTAGATGCAAAATATATGGCAGAACCCTCTACCGGATATATTCGCGTGAGTAAATTCGCAGCAACAACTACTGAAGAGTTTAAACTGGCACTATCTGAATTAGGTAAACAGGGAATGAAAAATTTAATTCTCGATTTACGTGGTAATGGCGGTGGTTATTTAAATGCGGCTATTGATATGGCCAACGAATTTTTACCGGCTAATAAATTAATTGTATACACCGAAGGAAGAGCATATCCTCGTCAGGATGCTATGTCAGTTGGCAACGGTACCATGAAAGAAGGTAAAGTGATTGTTTTAATTGACGAAGGTTCTGCTTCTGCAAGTGAAATTGTTACTGGTGCATTACAAGATTGGGATCGTGCATTAGTAATTGGAAGAAGAAGTTTTGGTAAAGGTCTAGTGCAACGTTCATTTAATTTACCTGACGGTTCAGCAATGCGTTTAACAGTTTCTCGTTATTATACACCTTCAGGTCGTTCCATCCAAAAATCGTATGAAGAAGGTTTGGAAGCTTATCATAATGAATTAAACGAACGTTACCGCGATGGCGAATTAACTGCAGATACCACTTTTCATTATCCGGATTCACTCACGTTTTATACCAATGCTAAACGTATTGTTTACGGCGGTGGTGGTATTATGCCTGATATTTATATTGCATTAGATACAACATGGGCTACAGATTATTACGCAGAAGTAGTTGGAAAAGGAATTGTAAATCAATTTGCGATTACTTATGTAAATAAAAACCGCGACCAATTAAACAGTAAGTATGCCGATGCCTTTGCTTTTAATAAAAACTTTGATGTTGACGCTAAATTGTGGAACGAATTTTTCGCTTATGCAGAAGCAGATAGCGTGAAAAAAGATGAAGCACAATTTGCTTTATGCGAGCAAAAGTTAGGTCAAGTAATTAAAGCTGTAATTGCTCGCGATTTATTCGACTTCGAAGCCTATTGGATTGTAGCTAATTCAACCGATGAAGCTTATCTTAAAGCATTGGAAAGTTTGAATGATGATACATTTAATAAAATGAAAATTGCAACTAAATAATTAAATTTTCAAGCCAATAAAAAAGCCCGCAATAATTTTGCGGGCTTTTTTATTGGACAAATAATTCATCAATTAAAATCTTTGCCGGCTTCTAATAATTTAACCGCATTTTCAAGTGTGGTTTTTACCTGAGGGTCAGGATTTAATTGTAATGCTGCTTTAGCATATTTTAATGCATTTTTATAATCACCGTTAGCTGAATATCCTCTTGCTAAACCTAAATTCGTAACCGGTGATGTTGGTGTTTTTTTGTAATTGATTAAAAATACTTCTAAAGCTTCTTTATTTTTCTTTTGTGCTTGTAACCCTCTGGCATAATAATGTATATCCATCATCGATGCAGAAGGGTCGTTGATGGCAATTTGCATAATACTGTCTGCTTGGCTTGTTTTACCTAAGGCATTTAATACATTTGCTTTGCAACTTAAACTGGTGAAATTTTTTCTGCCAAAAAACGGTTCTTCTATGGCATATTTAGCCCAGGTTAAAGCTTCAGTTAAATTCGTATTTTGTTGCACACAATAATTGGCGCCATCTACCCACGACATATAATTAAAACCAATATCACTTCTTAATTCTTTTCTTATTTGGTCAATATACACAGCAGTAATATTTTCCACCTTAAACTGAATTGGCACTTGCAAATTTTCCCACATCAAGGCAACTACTGCAGCATCACTCTGTCTGTCGGTAAACTCATAGGTAAGCCATTCGTGAAAATTATTAGCTGCTGGTTTAACCGTTACACGTAAAACATCTTCTTCAGCTTTGTAGAAAAAACTTCCCCAAGAATCGGCATTAGATGAAAAAATTACTACCCATTCTGTAGGTCCGGGAATAAAATGTAACCCATATTTTCCCGCTTTAAGCTTTTTACCTTCTACTAAAACATCATGCGACAACTCAACAGTAGTATTCATATTGGCTCCTCCTCGCCAAGGTGACGGGTTAGCATCTGTTGACCATCCAAACTGTAAATTGGCTAAACCATAAGGCACCAACTCACCCCAAATATGTCCAGTTCTGTCCTCCCCTTGTGGCCCATGCACATTTGGCGACGAATAATTGATAGTAATACTTACAGGTCCCATAAATTGAGTTACCTCAGCAACTTGATTATCACCGCTAGGTGGAAGGGTTAATTGGGCTTGCACAGCGGTTACTGAAAAACATAATAAACCGGTGCAAAAATTTTGTATCATTTTTTTCATGTCATCTATTTTGTGATAAAAATATTTCTATTATTATTGATGAGAAATTAATATACGTTAATACTTGTTAAGCACACTAGCAATTAATTATGACAAATGCAGCATTTCACCGCCAGATTCCGGTTTTGCCCGTTGCCGACTTAAAGGCTACCATTAAGTATTATAAATCAAAATTAGGCTTTTCTGATGAGTGGTTTTGGGAAGATACTGATGCCGGTTGCGGAAGAAATGAATTATTTATGTTATTTAATCTTAATCCGGAACTATTACAAGCCATACAATCTGCCGCCGCTCCATTTGAAATTATTTGGATTGTTGAGCAGGTAGATGTCATTTATAATGAATATGCTCAAAAAGAATTAGCGATAATCAGTGAGCCGGAAAATAAACCATGGGGAATGCGTGAGTTTACTATCAAAGATATTAACGGTTATACCATTCGTATTGCAGAACCAATAGAAAATGAATAACAACATTTTAAAACAATATAAAAACGAAGTGGAACAAACATTAAGTTCCATTAAATCCGCACGTAAACCTAGTCCTGATTTCGATTTACAAAAATATATCGGAACACATTTTTATGTTACCGGATTATCGATGCCGCAATTACGCAAAGCTTTTCAACATGGTTATTCGTTTAGTAACAAACCGTTACCAGAACAATTTGAAATTTATAAATACCTGTTTTTTAACAGCGAAGTGTTTGATGCTATGTTACAATCGCTGTTTTTTTGCGAAAAATATGTAAAACAAGCTGACCCTGAATATATATTTAACGAACTGATTGATTGGATAGGCCGAATCGACAACTGGGCACATAGCGATATGCTGACACAACATTTTGCTTACCTGCACGAGGTTCGACCCGATTTAGTTTATCCGCATTTATTGGAATGGAATAAATCCGAAAACCCCTGGATGCGCCGACAATCGGTATTAAGCCCATTGTGTTATGCGCGTTTCAGAAAAGTAAATCCACCGTTCAATAAAATTATCGCGTTGGTAAAACCGCTGCTCAACGACCCGGATTATTATGTGCAAAAAGGTGTGGGCTGGTGTTTGCGCGAAACAGGAATTGTTTACCCGGAAAAAACATTCGTATTTTTAACCGAGTATCACCATGCTATTACATCGACTGCTTTTGCGGCGGCTGCAGAAAAATTACCGGCGAAACAAAAGGAACAATTAAAATTATTGCGTAAAAAATCACGAAAAAAATGACCGAATTATTCGAAATAATAAAAGAAAAGTTACCTTATCTTGAAACAGCACTCATTGAAAAAATGATTGAAAATTCCAGCGATGTAACCTTACCTCCTAATCAACAAATTTTGCGCGAAGGACAATATATTAAAACCATTCCATTGGTGATAAATGGTTTATTGAAAGTAATTACAAGTCATGGCGACAAAGAAATATTATTGTATTACATACAACCTTCCGAAAGTTGTGTGATGTCGTTTGCCTTCAGCATGTCCGATGAACCAAGCAACATAGCTGCATTTACAGAAACTGAAACACGTGTACTCATTTTAAATGCTGAAGATGTAAAATCGTGGATTATGAGTTATCCAAGTATCAATTTATTGTTTCTGAACCAGTACAATAATCGGTATAAAGATTTGGTAGAAACTATCGGGGACCTTATTTACGAAAAATTGGACACAAGAATTTATAATTATCTGAAACAACGTGTTGCTATTTCCGATTCCGGTTATGTAAATATCCCACATCGACAAATTGCAGAAGAAATTGCCTCCAGCAGAGAAGTTGTTACCCGCTTGTTAAAAAAATTGGAAGCCGACAAAAAAATTGTCCAAACCCGCGATGGGATAAAAGTCCTCTAACGATGTGACCAATATCACAAAAAACAAGCTGACCCACGTTCTACTTTTGTATCAACATTTAGGCAATGGCAAAGAAATTTATTTTAGTTTGTATATCCTGTATTGCTATTGCGGCATTAATTGCTGCTTGTATCCAATTATTCAAACGTTAAAACTATTTATTATGAAAAAGAACATGGGCTCAACCGACCGCATCCTGCGCATAATCATTGCTGCAGTATTTGCAATTCTCTATTTTACCGGAACTGTATCAGGAACATTAGGACTGGTGTTATTAATTCTCGGAGCAGTATTTGTGCTGACTTCCCTGATTTCATTCTGTCCGCTATATTCCATCTTTGGTTTAAATACCTGCCCGGCTAAAAAATAATTTTTTCCTTTTAACCGGTTATAAACTGTTAAACAGATATGCTGTACCTGTTTAACAGTTTTTTTATTCAATACACTTAAACAGCTTTTCAACGTGTTGTTGATTGCAACGTATTTATTTTACCTATCTTTGATTGTACAAATCAAAAATATGTGTAGATACATCTTTACTCCTCTTTTTTTAGTCGCTGTCCTTTTTACAACAACAGTCAGCGCGCAGTTTAACATTGACTTTCTGGGTCAGTTAGAATATGACGATCAGTTGTCCAACCTTACAGGCTGGTCTGATGGGGCAGGTCATGAATACGCAATAGTTGGTACCGAAGACGGAACTTCAATAGTAGATATTACCGACCCTACCAACCCGGTTGAAGTGCAGTTTGTGGATGGAAATAACAGCATTTGGCGTGAAGTAAGAACCTGGAGCCATTATGCATATGTGGTTACCGAAGCAGGTGGTGGATTACTTTGTATCGATTTATCTACATTGCCCGGACCGGTTGACTTCAACTTTACAGATGGTGGTGTTGGATTAAACTCAGGACATACTGTTTTTTGTGATGAAAATGGTTATGTGCACGTTTTTGGCTCTAATAAAGGTGTTGGTGGTGATCAAATTTTTAATGCCAATATCGACCCTATGGACCCTCCTTTTGCCGGCGAGGTGGAAGAATGGTATATCCATGACGGATTTGTAAGAGGCGATACTTTATGGGCAGGCAATATATATGATGGCTGGTTTTCTGTTTGGGATATCAGCGACAAAACTTCACCTGAGTTAATGGCACAGCAAAGTACGCCCGATAATTTCACACATAATGTTTGGCTGACTGACGATAATAACTTTTTATTTTCAACCGATGAAGTAACCAACGCCGTTGTAGCTTCTTACGATGTTTCAGACCTTACCGATATCAAAGAATTAGACCAGTTTCGCGCTAATCCCGGCACAAACTCTATACCTCATAATACATTTGTGCGTGGCGACTTCCTCGTAACGGCATATTACCGCGATGGCGTTGTAATTACTGATGCGACTCATCCTGATAATATGATTAAAACCGGAGAATATGATACATCTCCATTGGCTGGAAACGGATTTAACGGTGCTTGGGGAGCCTGGCCGTATTTACCATCCGGAAATATTATTGTGAGTGATATGGAGCAAGGTTTGTTCATTTTAGGTCCTACTTATGTAAAAGCTTGTTACCTCGATGGTTTAGTTACAGACGCAGTTACCGGTGCACCACTTTTTGGTGCCGAAGTGAGTTTTACCGCTGTAGGCGCAATTGATGCAACTACTGCATTAACAGGTACTTATATGACAGGAACGCCTACCTCAGGCACTTATGATATTACTTTTTCTAAATTAGGTTACTTGCCAACAACCATTTTTGGCGTAGCACTTTCAAATGGCGTTTCTACTACAGTTGACGCTGAACTTGAGCCACTGCCAACATATGAAATTAGTGGTATAGTTACTGATTTGGCAACAGGTGTAGGTGTGCCAAATACCAACGTTTTATTAGCAAACGATATTTATAGTTTTGAAACCACTACCGATGCTGAAGGAAACTTTACCATGACGAGTGTTCTTGAAGACAGTTACACCTTATATGCAGGAAAATGGGGATATGTAACCAATGATGCCGATTTTGATGTGACTCCTGGAGCTGAACTCTCAATCGAAATCTGGAAAGGCTATTACGATGATTTCCTGTTTGATTTAGGATGGACAACCACCGCAACTACTGATGTTGGTTTGTGGGAAAAAGGTGAGCCTAACGGCACAACAGCCGGTCCGGATTACTCTAATCCTGAATTTGATTTAGGTGGAGATTATGGCGATGAATGTTATGTTACAGGCAATCAGTTAGGTGGAGCATCGGGTGATGATGATGTAGATAATGGCAATGTGAACTTATTTTCACCTGTTATGGATTTAAGCACATTTGCGAATCCTGTTTTAACCTATTACCGTTGGTTCTTCAATGGTGGTGGAGGCGGAACACCAAACGATACACTTAAAGTGTTTATCAGCAATGGTATTGAAGAAGTCATGATTGATGCCATAACACATGTTGGCGATTTGAGCGCATGGGTACCAATGGAAATCAATATCGAAACTTATCTCGATTTGACAGATAATATGCAAGTGCGGTTTTATACTGCAGACCAATCGGCAACCGGACACCTTGTTGAAGCAGGTGTTGACCACTTTTATGTTTACGACGATGTAGAAGCAGCACCGGAAACAGCTTTCGGCGCTTCTGAAACAACAGGTTGTGCTCCTTTAACTGTGGTGTTCGACGATGCTTCTGTTGGTGCGTTTTCTTGGGCATGGGAATTCCCTGGTGGAACTCCGGCAACATCTACCCTCGAAAATCCTACCGTGGTTTACAATGTTCCGGGAACTTACGATGTAACGCTTACTGCATCAAACGATATCGGTTCAACAGCCGTGACTACAACCGCTTACGTTACTGCAGAACTCTGCAATAGCATTCACGAAGAGGATCTTTCAGGTTTGATGAGCCTTTCACCAAATCCTTTCTTTAGCACAACTACTATCACATTAACCAACACGGTTAATGCTGAAACTATCACGCTTACCGATATTACCGGTCGTGAATTAAGTGTTATCGAACTGCATAATGGTGTAAATACTATCGCAATCGGTACGAATTTGTCTGCTGGTGTTTATTTCATCAACCTCATCAAAAACGGGGTAACGGTAGGTAGCACAAAAGCAGTAAAAGCTGAATAACTCAATACAAAAATATACCTCAAAATGCCATCTTAACCGGATGGCATTTTTTTTTGCCAATTCCCGCAAATTCACCCGAAAATCGGTCGGAATGTAAATTTTCATCACAATTGCTGCTTATATTCCCGAAATTCACATCGAAATCATTGAAACTTCAATCCTTCCACCTATATTTGCACCCGCTTGTAAAATAGGCATAACTATATTTTTTCAATAACCAACACAAAATTTATATGCAGGGTAAAGGTCTAGTAAAGTTCTTTTTGACCGCTATGGTTCTGGTATGTATTTACCAGCTTTCGTTTACATGGGTGGCCAACCGTGAGGGGAAAAAAGCAGAGAATTACGCAGTTTCAGGCATTGATCAGTCATTAACCGGTGAAGCACGCAAAGACGCCATTGCCGATAAAAAAAGTGAGTATTTCTCCCAAAATGCTGACAAGACTGTTTATAACCTCGGAATTGCCAAATACAATTATGACGAAGTAAAGAAAAGAGCTATCAACCTCGGTCTCGACCTTCAGGGTGGGATGAGCGTGGTACTTGAAGTATCGAAATACGACTTATTAAAACAGCTTTGTACGGACCCGAAAAATCCAAAATTCATTGCTGCACTTGATAAAGCACGTGCTGATGAAATCAAAGGCGAAGGCGAATTAATCGAAAATTTTGCTGCTAACTACGCTGCTGCTAATCCGGGTGCCCAATTAGTTGCCCTTTTCAGCAACCAAAGTAATGTAGAAGATTTACCAAGAACTTCATCTGACAATGATGTAATCAGCTGGCTAAAAACCATGGCTGATGAAGGCGTTGAATCAACTTATACTAAATTAAAAGAGCGTATCGACAAGTTTGGTGTAACCCAACCTTATGTTACCCTTCAAAAAAATACAGGCCGTATCATGGTTGAATTACCTGGTGTAGACAACCCTAAACGCGCCAGAGAACTCCTCCAATCTACTGCTAACTTGCAGTTTTGGACCGTATGGCAATACCAGGAAATTGGTGGTTCCATTAACCAGGCCAATAATATTTTAACCGAATTAGAAGCAATAGAAACTGATATTGCTGATGTTGTTCCTGTTGATTCAGGCGATACTGCAACAAATGATACCGCTTCTACTGCAGCATTAACAAACGATACCTTAGCAGAATTAGCTGAAGATACTGCTGCTGTTGACGCAGAAGCTGAAATAAGCGGCCCTATTTCAAGTATTTTACTCCAGCCAAGTGATCCTGCCGCAATCGGTATGGTTGCAGAAACTGATACGTTAAAATTGATGCGTTACCTCCGCATGGACGAAGTTTTAGGTGTATTTCCTCCAAACCTGAAATTCATGTTGGCTTCTAAACCTTTAGAAGGTTCAAAAAATTACCATGTTTATGCGATCAAAACAGGAATCGATTCTGATGAACCCTTATTAGACGGTTCTGCAATCAAATCGGCATCTCCTGACCGCGACCAGGTGGGTAATCCGCAAATCAGTATGACTATGAATACTGAAGGTATGCGTCAATGGAAAAAAATCACTACCGATAATGTAGGCCAATTTGTGGCTATTACACTCGATAATAAAGTTTATTCTGCTCCGCGAGTTAATGAACCAATTCCAAGCGGTAGGTCATCTATTTCAGGAAGTTTTACTACTGAAGAAGCTATCGACTTATCTAATATTCTTGAAGTTGGTAAATTACCTGTTCCTTCCCGTATTGTGCAGGAAGAAAACGTAGGGCCATCTTTAGGTGCTGAATCTATTCGTATTGGTTTAATTTCGATGATTGCCGGTTTATTATTGGTTATCATCTTTATGGCCATCTATTATTCCTCTGCAGGTTTAATTTCTGACCTTGCCTTGTTTGCCAACTTATTTATCATTTTCGGGGTATTAGCCTCAATTGGTGCAACACTTACATTACCTGGTATTGCTGGTTTGGTGTTAACCATGGGTATGGCGGTGGATGCCAACGTTATCATTTATGAACGTATTCGTGAAGAGCTGGCTAAAGGCAAAAGCATGATTAAAGCGGTTGCCGATGGTTATCAAGGCTCCTACTCTGCTATCATCGATGGTAACTTAACAACATTAATTATCGCTATCATTCTTGCTAACTTCGGAACAGGTCCTGTTAAAGGTTTCGCAGTTGTGTTGATGATTGGTATTATTTCATCTATGTTCTGTTCAATTTTCATCAGCCGATTATTAATCGACCGCATGGTGAAAAAAGACAAACCGGTAAAATATTATACCAACTTTACCAAAAATGCATTCAAAAACTTAAACTTCAACTTTATGGGCAATCGCCGTAAAGGGTATATTTTTTCTGCAGCATTGACTGTTATTGGTTTAATAGTAATGTTTACAAGCGGGTTTAATTTCGGTGTTGACTTTAAAGGTGGTAGAACTTATACCGTGCGTTTCGAACAAGCTATTGATGCTGACAAGGTACGTAACGAGTTATCCGATTTTGATGCCGGTGTTCAGGTAAAAACATTCAGCAGCGCCGACAAATTAAAAATTACTACAGGCTATATGATCGACAATCCGGATCCGGGTGCTGATTCATTAGTTGCACAGGCGTTATACAAAGAATTATCAGGTTTATATACCGGCGTTGATTTCAAAACTTGGGATTCAACATTTAAAGAAAGCCAAATGAAGGTGGAACCTACCATCGCTGACGATATTCAGGCTTCAGCATTAAAAGCGATTGGTTTGGCTTTAATTGCCATCTTTATTTATATCGTTATACGTTTCCGTAAATGGCAGTTTGGTGCCGGTGCCCTTGCATCATTAATTCACGATGCATTCATGGTGCTCGCTATGTTTGCCTTGCTGAAAAATGTGATGCCTTTCTCCCTAGAAATAAACGAAACATTTATCGCTGCCATATTAACGGTGATTGGATATTCCATCAACGATACCGTGGTGGTATTCGACCGTATTCGTGAATACTTGCGGGAAAGCAAAGCAGGCACAGTGCCTGAAATCTTTAACAAAGCAATTAACGATACCTTAAGTCGTACCATGATTACTTCAGGTACTACCCTCCTTTCCATTATCGTATTATTGATTTTTGGTAATGAAAACATTCAAGGCTTCGCATTTGCATTGTTCGTTGGTATTGGATTTGGTACTTATTCATCAGTATTTGTTGCATCTGCAATTGCGGTTGATATGTATAAAAAAGAAGATCATAACAAATCAGCAGAAGACGTAATGAAATAATTACAATTCCGCTTAACTTATACATAGGTTGTCTCAAAAGGACAACCTATTTTTTTTGTGTGCAGATGAACAGTATACACACCTGTTCATCTGCACAACCCAAAAAATAGAACGATTTTTGCAGATATACATTTAACCTTCATCTTTACGTTATTATGCAAATGATTAAACCACTGCTGATTGCCCTTTTATTGTGCTGCACAACAGCTGCAATTGCGCAACCCGTTACAGAAGCCAACGCTTCCAATAAGGCAATGAAATACCTTGATGAAGGTGTTCAACGCGCTATGGCGAAATATTACGACAAAGCCCTGATTAGCTTTCAAAATGCCATTAATGAAGAGCCCGAATTTGTTACAGCATGGCAATATTTAGGCGATACCTACCGCAACATGAAAAATGACTCCATGGCAGTGGAAGCGTATCTAAAAACACTGGAACTGGACCCTGACCGAGATGTAATTTTATATTCCAAATTGGCAGAATCGGAAGGAAATATTGGCATGTACGAGGAAGCTTATGCACATATGGTCATTTTTCTGCAAAACCCTGATGTTAAGGGAGATTTAAAGACAAAAGCCATCAAACTGCGCAAAAACTATGAATTTGCTAAGGAAGCTGTCAAAAATCCTGTAAATTTTAATCCCTACAACATGGGAAACGAAATAAACTCTGATTTCCCTGAATATTTCCCTAGTTTGAGCGTAGACGGCAAAACCATGGTTATGACACGCAGAATTGACGATGTGATATCATTAGGGCCCGGAGATAACCGTAAAATTGAACAGGAGGACTTCTACATCTCGTTTTTGGAAAATGGGGCTTGGACCCCGGCACAGAATATGGGTGCGCCTATCAACACTAAAATGAACCAGGGAGCCCAAAGCATTTCAGCTGACGGTCGATTTTTGTTTTATACCTCCTGCGAAGACCTTGAAAATGGCTATGGCAGCTGCGATTTATACTATTCCTTAAAAATCGGCAATATCTGGTCTAACCCGGAAAACTGCGGAACAATTATCAATACAGCAGACTGGGAATCACAACCTTCAGTAACAGCCGATGGTCGAGAGTTGTTTTTCAGCTCAGGACGCCCCGGAGGCAAAGGCAGCTACGATTTATGGCATGCTAAATTGGGAGAAGATGGTTATTGGATGGAGCCTGAAAATTTGGGGGATGTTATCAATACACCTTACCTGGAGCAATGTCCGTTTATTCACCCTGACGGTAAAACCTTGTATTTTGCCAGTGAAGGACATCCCGGAATGGGCTCCGCCGATTTATTTTATTCAACTAGAGATGAAAATGGCATTTGGTCAAAACCTATTAACCTCGGCTACCCAATCAATACCCAAAACAGGGAAATTAGTTTGTCGGTGTCCTCAAATGGCACAACAGCCTATTTTTCTAGCGACAGAGATAAAACACTCGGCGACCTCGATATTTATTCGTTTGAATTACCTCCTGCTGTGCAAGCGGAACAAGTAACTTGGGTAAATGCCATCGTTACCGATGCCAAAACTAAACAACCACTCAAGGCATCTGTGCAATTGATGAATATTGCCACAGGTGAAATAGTTGCCTCATCTAATTCTGACCCAAAAACGGGCGAATTTTTGATTGTATTACCCAGCGGAAACGACTATGGCTTATTTGTTCAACGCGAAGGGTATTTATTTCACTCCGAAAATTTTTCACTAAAAAATGTAATGCCCGATGCACCTTATTTGATAAAAGTCGGTTTACAACCTATCAACGCCGGTGAAATCTTAACATTAAAAAATATTTTCTTTGAAACGGCGTCTGCTGAAATATTAGACGTTTCAGAACCTGAGCTGAATAAAGTGGTGGAATTAATGCAAAAAAATCCCAACATGAAAATAAAGGTGAACGGACATACCGATAACGTTGGTGCAGATGCCGACAATTTAAAATTATCATTAAATCGTTCCCTGAGTGTGAAAAATTACTTAATTGGCAAGGGAATTGATGCATCTAGAATAAGCTACCAGGGATTTGGTGAAAGCAAACCCATAGACGTAAATACTACCGAAACCGGCAGAGCAAATAACCGCAGAACTGAAATTGAAATTATTAGTATTTAATACTGAATAATTGTAGTAGTTAAAAATAACATAATTGAATAACCACATTAACAAAACCTAATTACCCGATACACCAATTAATTTTAAAACCAAAATCCGATGCTATGTCAATCGATGTTTCGAAACCTATTCCGATAGTGGACGGACAAAAGATTTCCCGCGAGGAATTTGAAAAAAATTATGTAAAACCGCAAAAACCGGTCATACTTCGTGGCTTGTGGAAGCAGTATCCGGCCTACGCCAAATGGAATTACGCCTTTTTTAAAACTACAATGGGCGATGTGGAAGTGGGCCTTTACAGCAGCACAAAAGCCGACCCGAGTAAAACTATGTCCGAACCTACCGTTAAGATGAAGTTTAGTGAATATCTTCAGCTTATCGAAAAAGAACCAACCGACCTGCGCCTGTTTTTATTTCCTATTTTTAAATACAAACCGGAATTATTAAAAGATTTCGATTATCCTGCCATCACAAAAAATTATGTGAAATTACCGTTCATGTTTTTTGGCCCTAAAAATGCCATTACCCGTATGCATCAGGATATCGATATGAGTAATGTTTTTTTAACGCAGTTTGAAGGGAAAAAACGTGTGGTATTATTTCCTCCGGACCAAAGTGATTTATTATATAAACTGCCTTTTAATGTACATTCAACTGTCGATATTGACAAACCTGATTACAAGGAATATCCGGCATTAAAATATGCGAAAGGATTAACAGGTATTTTGGAATATGGCGACACCTTATTTATGCCTTCAGGATACTGGCATCATATTGAATATTTGGAAGGCGGATATGGTTTAAGTGTGCGTAGTTTGCCTCCACAGTTTTCGATTAAGTTAAAAGGGTTTTATAATTTAACCATTCAGCGCAAACTTGATGATATTTTGCGTTTTACATTCGGTAATAAATGGTTTGAACTCAAAAAATCTATCGCTAAAAAAAGAGCGGAACGCGCTATCAAACGTATCCACAAACATAATGAACACAGTGGGGATTTAGCTTTTCAATAAATTATAGCAACACCTTAGTTAATCCATCTGCCCTGGCGGATGGATTTTTTATTGCTGTTAATCCTAAAAAGTAATTGTAATTTTAAACATGTGTTTAATTAACCTTGCTTTCAGACAACATCCCTCCTATCCATTAATTTTGGTTGCGAACCGTGATGAATTTTATGCACGGCCAACACGAATTTTACAATGGTGGGAAGATGAACATCCCGACCTGTTGGCAGGCAAAGATTTACAGGAAGGTGGCACCTGGATGGGCATCAACAAACAAGGACAATTTGCAGCACTAACTAATTACCGCGATTTATCTAATATAAACAATAATGCTCCCTCTCGCGGACTTATTGTGAAACGGTATTTAAACGGTGAATTACCGGACGAAGAAATGTTTCGTTTTTTAAAAACTCAAGGTAAATTATACAACGGTTTTAATATCATTTATGGCAACGTTGACATGTTATATTATTATTCGAATGTAACCGACCAGGTGCGAAATCTTTATCCGGGCATTTACGGACTAAGCAATGCCTTATTGGATACCCCTTGGCCAAAATTGGTAAACAGCAAAACACAGTTTACACAAACACTCAACCAAACCACAGAAAGCAGCGATTTTATACCCATTTTACAAAATCCCGAATTAGCGCCTGACAATTTATTACCTCAAACAGGCGTTAGTTTTGAATGGGAGAAAAAGCTGTCCGCAATGTTTATAACTTCACCGGATTATGGAACGCGTTTAACTACATTTGTACGTATCGACAACAACGGAAACGTGACCTATCGCGAAAAGGGATATGTTCCTGAACACGATATTACCATTAACTTTACAGTTCAACCAAACAGCTAAGCAACAGTTCAACCACATGCATCGTAAAGGAACCCTGCTCTTTTTTTTTACCGTATTATTTTTATACTGTGGCAATCGCTTACAAGCTCAACAATATCATTTAAAAAATTATAGCATCGACGACGGACTGGCAGGTATTTCTGTTACCAGTTTATTACAAGACTCACGCGGTTACGTTTGGATTGGCACCGAAGATGGTGGTATCTCACGATTCGACGGCAAAACATTTGTAAATTATACCAAACGCGATGGTGTTGGTGATAATAGTATTAATTGTTTATTTGAAGATAAAACGGGTAATATTTGGATAGGCACGAAAAATAATGGGGTGACCAAATTTAATGGCTACGAATTTTTTCAATATGGTGATGATGTAGTGAAAAATATCGAAAAAATTTATAGTGATAGCAGTGGTAATATTTTAATTTACAGTTTCCCGAATTTATTTAAAATAAGTGGTGATAGTATAGTTGCAGCTTCTGAAAATAACAGCAATACAGGATTAATTAATTTTTTCAGAGCAGGTGGACCAAAAGCTATACGCGCTTTTATCGATAAACAGGGGAATAAATGGATTGCAACGCATACAGGTATTTATACGATTGATAAAAAATATGTGGAATTAGAAAATGCCACCGATTACCGCGTGCAATTTATTTTAAATCCCGAACAACCCGAAGAGCCGGCAACTGCGATCATGCAAGACCGGGAAGGTAATATTTGGATTGGCACCGCATTTAGCGGATTGTATTTATTTTATGATGGTGCTTTTTCTAATTTTAATAATATTCCCGGCTTGCGCAATAATTATATTACAGCCATTGGCGCAACACCAACTTCGTTATTAATTGGAACTACATCGGGACTTAAAAAAGTATTAGTCGATACTGTTACTAAACAATATTATGAAGCCCCGCTGAATATCAATGGATTTATTTCTACCTCTAGAATTAATTGTATTTATCAAAATCCAAATGGCAATTGGTACGCGGCCGATGAAAATAATAATATCATTTATTACGAAGGCAAATATGCAGTTACTACCATATCTACACTGGAACCGAATACACAAATCACAGCACTAAGCGAAGATGTTGCAGGTAATTTGTGGATTGCTACGAATAATCAGGGAATTTATATCCGCACCAATTCAACTTGGATGCATTTGACGGAAGAAGATTCACTTAGTGCAAATAACATAACCTGCTTGTTTAAAGATAGTCAAGGTATGCTTTGGATAGGCACCCAAAATAATGGCGTAATGACCTACAACGGAAAATCATTTGACCGTTATACTTATTTTGATAATGGATTAATTAGTAATCATATCTCTTGTATCACTGAAGATAAATCCGGATTAATTTGGTTTGGTAGTCCCGATGCCGGATTGTGCAGCTACGACGGCAAAGGATTTTCATTTTATACTGAAAACGATGTTTTAACTTCTAATAATGTCGCTTCACTTGCATTTGATAGCAAGGGAGGTTTATGGGTGGGACTCAATGAAGGATTAGATTATGTTTCATTTAATACTGACTCAACTGTTACCGCAAAACATTTTGATGCTTACGATGGATTTTTAGGTATAAAAAACACCAATAATACTATTTTAATCGACCCAACAGGACATGTGTGGCTGGGTACTGTAGATGGATTATTCCGCTACAATCCGGATGAAGATATTATCACTGCAACAAAACCACTTATTGAATTACGTAATATTCGTTTGTTTTTTGAAACTACCGACTGGGGATTATATTC
>DAORKJ010000037.1:21791-32994 GCA_035439505.1 Chitinophagales bacterium | reverse complement strand
CTTGCACCCTCCGTATTACCGCGGCTGCTGGCACGGAGTTAGCCGGTGCTTATTCCTTAGGTACCGTCAAATCCCGATGAATCGAGACGTTTCTTCCCTAATAAAAGAAGTTTACAATCCGTAGGACCTTCATCCTTCACGCGGCATGGCTGGGTCAGAGTTTCCTCCATTGCCCAATATTCCCTACTGCTGCCTCCCGTAGGAGTCGGGCCCGTGTCTCAGTGCCCGTGTGGCTGATCATGCTCTCACATCAGCTATCGATCGTCGACTTGGTGGGCCGTTACCCCGCCAACTATCTAATCGAACGCACGCTCATCTCTAACCATCGGAATTTTAATTATAAAGCCATGCGACTTCATAGTATTATGGGGAATTAGCTCCAGTTTCCCGAAGTTGTGCCCCTGTTAGAGGTAGATTGCATACGCGTTACTCACCCGTTTGCCGGTCGTCAGCATCCCGAAGGACCTGTTACCCCTCGACTTGCATGTATTAAGCCTGCCGCTAGCGTTCATCCTGAGCCAGTATCAAACTCTCCATTGTAAAAAATTTTTGTAATTACTGTGGCTCCTTATTTATCCTGAACTTGCTACTAGTTGTTTCTCCAATACTTCAAAGAACTTATAAAAAATCTGTCTTTCCGACAGCCCTCTTTTTTCAAATGGGACACAAAGGTAACATAACCGAAATCGTAAATTCAAATTTTTAAGCAAAAAAATATAACTTTTTTTTATTTTCCTTTAAAACCCGCGTCATCACTGCTTTTTATCACTTTACCTATTTTTTGAAATATTGCTACTTCTTATAGGCGGAAATTGTAATTTTGACCCGCTTTCTCGGTTGCTATCTTGGTGTAAAGAACGAATTGGGAGTGCAAAGGTAGTGATTAATTTTACATATCAAAATAAATCTTAAAAAAAATATGAAAGTTCACAATTTTAATGCCGGCCCAGCCATACTTCCTGAGTCCGTGCTAAAGCAAGCAGCCCAAGCTGCTATTGAGTTTAACGGCATAGGAATGTCGATTCTTGAAATCTCTCATCGCTCAAAAGATTTTCAGGCAGTTATGGATGAAGCCGTTGCGCTTACCAAAGAAATTGCCGGATTGGGGGATGAATACAAAGTACTTTTCCTCGGCGGAGGGGCAAGCACCCAATTCGGTATGATTCCGATGAACTTGCTTGAAACCAACGAAACTGCCGGTTATTCGAATACCGGAACCTGGGCTAAAAAAGCTCAAAAAGAAGCTAAACTGTTTGGCAACGTAGCCGAACTTGCCACTTCTGAGCCTGATAACTATACTTATATACCTAAAGGATATACAATCCCTGATACTTTAAAGTATTTCCATATCACATCTAACAATACTATATACGGGACTCAATACCATGGCTACCCTGTTTCACCGGTGCCTTATATAATAGATATGAGCTCTGATATGTTTTCGCGTCAATTGGATTATAATCAGTTCGACCTCATTTATGCAGGTGCTCAGAAAAATATCGGCCCTGCCGGTGTAACTATGGTGATTGTTAAAGAAAGCCTGTTAGGTAAAGTGAACAGACAAATCCCTACCATGATGGATTACCGCACGCATATTAAAGAAGGTAGTATGTTTAATACTCCTCCGGTATTCCCTATATATGTTACCATGCTCACATTGCGTTGGATTAAAGAACGCGGTTTGGCAAAAATTGAAGCGGACAATAAGGCTAAGGCAGATTTATTATATGGTGCCATAGATGCTAATCCTTTATTTAAAGGCACCGTTGCTAAAGAAGACCGCAGCTGGATGAACGTAAACTTTATTATGGAAGATCGTTCACTTGAACCTGAATTTTTACAATTTGCTAAAGAAAACAAATGTATTGGCCTTGCCGGTCACAGAAGTGTTGGAGGCATGCGCGCATCTATATATAATGCACTCGGAATTGAAAGCGTTCAGTTCTTAGTTAATCTTATGGATGAATTTGCTAAACGCAAAGGATAATAATTTTCGAGTTGCCACTTCAAATTTAGTGGCAACTTTTTTTATCTCTTCAAATATTAAACCTCCAATTTTATGAGTACTATTTTATTAGCAACCGAAAAACCGTTTGCAAAAGATGCTGTAGAAAAAATAAGTAAAGTAATTACAAACGCAGGCCATACGATCCAGTTATTAGAAAATTATACTGACAAAGCTCAATTATGCGAAGCCGTTAAAGATGCTGCAGCTGTTATAGTAAGAAGTGATATTGTTGATGCCGACGTAATTAATGCCGGTAATCAATTAAAAATTGTTGTTCGCGCAGGTGCAGGCTACGACAATTTAGATTTAAATGCTGCTACTGCAAAAAATGTGGTATGCATGAACACACCGGGTCAAAATGCAAATGCAGTTGCTGAGTGTGCATTTGGCATGATGTTATATATGGCGCGTAAACAATTTTCAGGGAGTTCAGGTACCGAACTACGTGGGAAAAGATTGGGTATTATCGGATATGGTAATATTGGTAGATACATGGCGCAAATTGGCAGAGGATTCGGTATGGAGGTTTTTGCTTACAAACGCAACATGGATCGCCTTGCATTACAAATTGATGGTGTTACACCTGCAAGCAGTTTTGAAGATATTTTCGAACATTGCGAATATGTTTCGCTGCATATTCCTTCTACTGCCGAAACCAAAGGTGTTATTAATATGCATTTATTAAAATTATTACCTAAAAATGGTATGTTAGTTAATACTGCACGATTAGACGTTGTTAATGAAACTGACTTGTTACAATTAATGGGTGAGCGCAACGATATTACCTATGTTTCTGATTTTGTTCCTAAAATGGAAGCAGCATTTAATGAAAAATTCGCTAAACGTATTTTTTATCCTGCTAAAAAAATGGGTGCACAAACAGAGGAAGCAAATGTAAACGCAGGTATTGCTGCGGCTAAACAAATAATCGATTTCCTTGATAAAGGTATTGATACTTTCAGAGTGAATTAAGCTATTCTATCAAAACAAAAATGTCCGCAATTGCGGACATTTTTGTTGATACTTATTATTTGATTATTGAATAAATACTTGTTTTGAAGCATTGCCGCTTGCACAGGTAATATTTACCAAATAATTGCCGCTTGCTAATTGTGACAAGTCAATTTGATTCAATCCATTTGTTAACGCTGATGAAGCAACTTGTTTACCACTTAAATCATAAATAGTAGCATTGGCATTTTCTAAATTCGCTACATTAATAATATTCACCAATGTTCCGAAAGCATAAATATTTACTTCGTTTGATGTTAATTCATTAATTGCAACTGATTCTTCATCACCGGTTTCAATTTCTTTATCAGGTGCATTTTCGTAAGCATAATCCATAATAGTGATAAACACAGGATCGATATCAGCTTCAATTCTCATCCAGCCATAATGTGTATTATCGCCAACCATAAATTTAAATCCTAAGAATTTTTCGCCCTGACCAGGGAAGGCACCGAATGTGCTGCCATAGAAGTTAGAAGCTAAAACTGCAGAGTTGCTATAGCTAGGATAAGATAACCATGGACCATCAGGACCAACTGTTACACCTTCATCTAAAGCACTACCATAATTATAGAAACTACCTTGATAACCGATTAATTGATTGCCAGAATTTCCAACTGTATAAGATGTGTAAAGGCCAAATACTGAACCGAACGACCAAACACCGCTGCTGGTTGAACTTACAATAGTTCCAGCTCTAAAGTGGAAATCGAGTGTGCCATCACCATCGATATCGATATCATACATATCGCCGATTTCGATTGTTACATCTTCAATGTCGTTGTAAACAATGGTTGCATCTAATGTTGTTGCACCTGCAGTTAGTGCTAATGCCATTGCCGAGTAGGCTTTTAATCTGCTTTCATTACCTGGCGTGTAAAGTTTCTTCATATTTTGAATTATTAATTTGTAGCTAAAAGTAGTAATTTTTTCGGACTTACCATCCTATAGAGACCGTAATTGTTGTTAACTAAGGTTAATTCTAATGTCTGAAAAAATCTTCACATGCCCGCTGTAAATGACATCTCCCCCTAATTAAAACACGCTAACACATTGCTTTACAGCATTTTCAGGAAAAGGTTAGCGCAGAAGGAGCATTGATACTACATCCCAATAAAAGCAACAAAACCTTACCGCGTAAGTCAAAAAGGGGCATTTGGTCAACTAGTGGCATAATTGAAAACAGTTCTGCTATCTTTGCGCAAAAAATACAACTATGGCCATAATAAGATCATTCAACGGCTGGAGACCAAAGCCGGAGCAAGCTGCCAAAGTAGCAAGCCGTCCTTACGATGTTTTAAACAGTGAAGAAGCGCGCGAAGAAGCTGCCGGTAACGATATTTCATTTTTACATGTTTGTAAACCGGAAATTGATTTACCTGCCGATATTGATCATTATGCCGATGCCGTTTATGCAAAAGCAGTTGAAAACTGGAAACGTTTTCAGTCGAATGGCACTTTTTTACAAGATGCAACACCTAATATGTATGCTTACCGTCAAATAATGAACGGACATGCTCAGGTTGGTTTAGTTGCGAATTCTTCTATTCAGGATTATTTTAATGATATTATTAAAAAACATGAATACACTCGTCCAGAAAAAGAAAACGACCGTATTCGCCATATGGCAGAATTACAATGTCATCCTGAGCCGGTTTTCTTAACTTATCCTGATGTTGCCGATATTGATACTATTATTAATAAAGTAGTTACATCTACCAATCCTGTATATGATTTTACAGCAGAAGATGGTATTCAGCATACATTTTGGTTAATTGATAATGCACATGATGTACAGGCATTAATACAATTATTTGCTGAAAAAGTACCATTCACATACATAGCTGACGGTCACCACCGAAGTGCATCAAGTGCTAAAGTTGGACAGGCTATTGCTGATAAAAATCCAAACCATACCGGTAACGAAGAATATAATTTCTTTTTAAGTGTAATTTTCCCTGCAAGTCAGTTGATGATTATGGATTACAATCGTGTGGTAACTGATTTGAACGGACATACTTCTGAAGGTATTTTACAAGCCGTTGCTGAAAAATTTGAAGTTGAAAAACGCGATAGCATTTATAAACCTGAATCATTACACACTTTTGGATTGTATTTAAATAAAACCTGGTATAAATTAACTGCAAAACCGGGCACTTATAATGATAACGACCCAATTGATGTTTTAGATGTTACTATTATGTCTAATCATATTTTAGATCCAATTCTGGGAATTAAAGATCAACGTACTGATAAGCGTATTGATTTTGTTGGTGGAATTCGCGGATTAGGTGAATTGGAAAAAAGAGTGAACAGCGGTGAAATGCAGTTGGCGATTAGTTTATATCCGGTTTCCATTCAACAATTAATTAATATTGCTGATAGCGGAAATGTGATGCCTCCAAAATCAACATGGTTTGAACCGAAGTTGAGAAGTGGATTGGTTGTCCATACGTTTTAATTCGAAGAGGGAACGCAGATGCCGCGGATGACGCGGATAAAGCGGATTTAATTTGGGGTGTTGATGTATTAGTTGATTGAACCTGATTAAACTTAGCTTACAGTAACTAAATTATTAAATACTTATATTGTTTTGCAACTATAATTATTAAACTAAATCAGTATAAAAAGCGGGTTGATTAGATTAAACTTACTTCGACATTTTTTTGACATAATAATGTAGCGCAGCTACACCACATTAGCTAATTTGCTAATTAAACCAAGTAACATGAAATTTAATACGAAAGTGATTCACGCAGGAGTTGATCCTGATCCAAGCACTGGGGCGATTATGACTCCGATTTTTCAGACTAGCACTTATGTGCAAAATGCACCTGGTGACCATAAAGGTTATGAGTATGCACGTACGCAAAATCCAACACGCGATGCGTTACAGAAAAATTTAGCGGCCTTGGAAAATGGCAATTTCGGTATTTGCTTTTCGAGCGGATTGGCAGCTACTGATGGTATTATAAAAATGTTTAGTCAGGGCGATGAGGTGATTGCCATGAACGACTTATACGGCGGAACCTATCGTGCATTTACAAAAGTGTATGCGCGATTTGGCATGCAGTTTCATTTTGCCGATTTAACCAATCCCAACAACCTTGAACCACTTATTAATGCAAATACTAAACTCATTTGGATTGAAACACCAACCAATCCGATGTTGAGTATTATTGATATTGTTGCTATTTGTGCAATAGCTAAAAAACATGGTATTTTAGTTTGCGTAGATAACACTTTTGCTTCGCCATATTTGCAAAACCCACTTGATTTAGGCGCAGATATCGTAGTACATTCTGCAACAAAATATTTAGGTGGTCATAGCGATGTAATTCATGGTTGTGTTATTGTAAAAGATAAAGCCCTTGCCGATCAGTTATATTTTCTTCAGAATGCAACCGGTGCGGTGCCAGGGCCTCAGGATTGTTTTTTGATTTTACGCGGTATTAAAACATTGCACTTACGTGTGCAACGCAGTTGTGAAAATGCTGCTGTTATAGCACAATTTTTACGCAATCATCCGAAAGTTGAAAAAGTTTATTGGCCGGGATTTACTGATCATCCAAATCACGAAATCGCTAAAAAACAAATGCGGATGTTTGGGGCTATGGTTTCCTTTACGTTAAAGGGAGATGATTTTACTGAAGCAACACGTATTTTATCTGCAACACATTTGTTTTCATTAGCAGAAAGTTTAGGTGGTGTAGAAAGTTTAATTGGCCACCCGGCAAGCATGACACATGCATCTATCCCTAAAGAAGAACGATTAAAAAACGGATTAGTGGATTCGTTAATCAGGTTAAGTGTTGGGGTGGAAGATATTGACGATTTATTAGCTGATTTACAAACTGCTATTGGGTAATTTATTTGTAACTATATTTAGGAAAAACACCGCATGGATTTAGCAACATTAGCACTTTTAGCATTGGCCATTGGCCCGGCAGCTGCCATCATCATTTATTTTTATGCCAAAGACAAACATGATCGCGAGCCATTTGGTGTATTATTAGTCAGTTTTTTAGCAGGATGTTTTAGTGTTTTACCCGCTATTATTTTAGAAACTTTATTACCCAATATTGTTCCGGGCAGTAATGGGACTTCTATTATTTCGATAGCCATATACACATTTGTAATTATTGCTGCAAGTGAAGAATTTTGTAAATATTTATTTCTACGTTATTATGCATATCGCAAACCGAGTTTCAATGAACCATACGATGGAATTATTTATGCAATAATGGTTGGGATGGGTTTTGCTACCATTGAAAATTTAATGTACATCTTTGGTGCTGATAGTTTAGGTAGTGCTTGGCAAACTGCAGGTTTGCGCGCTGTGACTGCTGTTCCTGCGCATGCAACATTTGCTGCTGTGATGGGTTATTTTGTGGGATTGGCAAAATTCAATCATAAAAATGAACGTTCATTAATGTTCAGAGGATTTTTGTTAGCCACTATTTTACATGGATTTTACGACTTTTTTCTTTTCCAAAATTATACACCGGGATTATATATCGGTGCAATTGTATCACTGATAATAGGTATCAGATTTAGTGTTCGCTCCATTAAATTGCATAAATCACATCCTGATGCCAAACAAAAAGCATTAGAAATAATACCGGTTGATATAAATCCAAATGAAGGTTTTGATGCCCCGACAAAACCTCAATAAATTTAATAGCCGTGACTTTAAGCGCTTAAAGACTTTTCTTGATGAAAAGGTAAATCGGTATAATAATACTGAGTTTATTGCGAATGATCCTATTAGTATTCCGCATCAGTTTACAAAACTACAGGACATTGAAATAATTGGATTTTGGACTGCCATGTTATCTTGGGGTCAAAGAACAACCATCATTAATAATGCAAATACTTTGATTGCATTAATGGATAATGCGCCCTATGATTTTATTGTTGGGCATACTGAACAGGATGTAAAACGTTTCGCCCATTTTAAACACCGCACTTTTAATTATACCGACACCTTATATTTTTTACACTTCTTTCAGCAATTCTACAATGCCCATGATAGTCTGGAAGCGGCCTTTTTATTTAAAGGCGTTGAAAAAGAAAAAACTGTAGAAAAAATGCTCATTCAATTCCACAATTCTTTTTTTAATGATGAGCATGCGCCGCAACGAACGCGCAAACATATTGCTACTCCGGCCACGAAAAGTGCCTGCAAACGCATCAATATGTTTTTAAGATGGATGGTAAGACCAAACACCACAGGCGTAGACTTTGGCTGTTGGAAAAACATAGGGACACATCAGCTCATATGCCCGCTGGATGTGCATGTTGAGCGAGTAGCAAAATCGCTCGGATTGCTGGAACGCAAACAAACAGACTGGCAAGCAGCACTAGAATTAACAGAAAATTTAAGATTATTTGATAAAAATGACCCGGTAAAATACGACTTTGCATTGTTTGGCGCCGGCGTGATGGAAAAATGGCATGATATTTAAAGTTATTGGCGATAAGGTAATACCATGATTATGACTAAAACCGAAAATTGGATGCACAACTCACTTTCAGAAATTGCTGAAATGTGTGATTTGACAGTGGAAGAACAAATGCTGGAAGTAACTTCAGCTGAAGCATTTAAAAATTCACTTGCTGAAATGATTGCATTTCTGATAGATCATAATTTCGAGAAACTACTTTGGATACTCTATCGCATTGATGTTGATGAGGAAAAAGCAAAGACTTTATTGGGCAAACATTTACCGGAAGATGCACCTACTGTGCTGGCAGACCTAATTTATCAACGTCAGTTAAAAAAAGAAGAACTTAAGCAGCAGTTTGAAAATACAGCTAAGTTGTATGAAGATGACGATGATTTAAGATTATGATTATATTTACCTGCATAAGGTAAACCATTGCTATCCAATATTTCTAAACGTCCATTATTTTTCCTGCTCACGGTTGCAGCTATTTTGCAAACGGTGCTCATTGTTTTTTATCACTTTAATGGTTTTTTTGGTCAGGACAGTTATGAATATTTGCGCATAACCAATTCGTTAACTGCTTTTTATAATGACGGCACTGCTCCTGCTTACACCGTATATCCCATCATGTATCCAATAGTTTGCAGTATTGCAGACTTCTTTTTTCCAAGTACCATGTTTGCCATGCAATTTGTAAGCATGATTTCGATGTTAATTGCTGCATATTTATTGGTGAAAATAATTAAATTAATAACTACCGATGCGCACTCTGCACCCTTGTTTGTTTTAATGTTCTTTGTATTGTCTCCTTATATTTTACGTTTTAGTTTAATTGCCATGAGTGATATGTTTTGTATAACGATGTGGCTTTTTACTTTGTATTACAGTTTACGATTTGAACAACAGGCAAAGTTGAAATACTTGTTATTATCCTCTTTTTTTGCAGGTATAACACTAATGACGAGGTATCCAAGTATAATCTTATTATTATTGCCGGCTTTTATTTGTTTGAAAACCATATTCAGGACAAAACAATATCTTTTCATTTTACCTGCAGCTATTGCAGCCTTATTGAGTACTGTCCCGGATTTAATTATACGTCAGCGGTTTATATTTTGGAACATTGGTAATGAAGGTCCGGCATTCTCTTACAATTTTTTTGCCGACCAGTTTAGTATCACCAATTTGTTCAAACGCAGCTTTTTTAATATTGATGGCTGGCAACATTATCCTACACTAAATATTGTATTCGGTTTTTTTCAATTTATTCACCCTGCATTTATTTTTTGCGGAATATTGTTTTTGATATTGTTATTTAAGCAGCAAAACCGACATCGTTACACTTTTCCAATCTTGTTTACCATTATGCTTTACAGTCTTTTTATTGGATGTAATCCCTACCAGAATAACAGGTATCTCATGTTTGTTGTGCCTGCTGTTTTGCTGGTCTATTATCTACCATTTAATGATATAATCAGGAGCTTAAAGCAGAAACCGAAATTAATCAATATACTATTTTCCGGAGTTATTATTTGTCAATTATTATTATATACTATCAGTTTTCAAAAAATAGTTTATTACAATAAATTGGAACACAGCATTGCAGACTATGTAGGTGAACTAGACAAATTGCTGGTTTACACTTTGAGTATTGATGGTGCATTACATGCTTACAATCCGAACATGGAAATTATCAATTTATTTAACACGGAACTTTCAGCAGGTGATGTGCAATCAGGTTATTTGTTGTATAATCCAAATGCATTTTCAAAACAGTTTGAAGGATTATTGCCTGAAAAAAATTATCACTTTTTACAATTGAATACCAGGTTGAAGAAAATAACAGCATTTGAAGATGGATGGGAATTATTTCAAATTAATTAGACTAATTCTCTTATAAAGAAAAATGCCATCACCAAAACAGTAACTACTTTTAAAAATGTTCCTGCTAAAAAGCCAATAAAACTTCCCC
Source organism: Chitinophagales bacterium (assembly GCA_035439505.1). Taxonomy (GTDB): domain Bacteria; phylum Bacteroidota; class Bacteroidia; order Chitinophagales; family BACL12; genus UBA7236. The sequence goes on along the minus strand of DAORKJ010000037.1, from coordinate 22,553 downwards.
ATGCGCTTCGAAGGGCTTTGCGTTTATCGTATTTATCGTGCATTATTTCTCCGATATATGCGCCCACAAAAGGGCCAAGAATAAGACCAAGCGGTTGTGGTGGGATAAAAATACCTAGAATTGTCCCTATAGTTGCTCCTTTTTGTCCGGATTTTGTTCCTCCATACTTTTTCGTACCCCAGGTTGGAATGTAATACTCCAAAATTCCCAAAATAACCACCAGAATTGCCCAGACTATTAGAAAACTAGTTGTGAAGTCGGCATATGCCGTAATTTCTACCAAGATAAATCCTAGAAAACAGATAGGAGGACCGGGTAAAATGGGCAGAAAACTACCAGCCAAACCAACCAGCATGCATATAATTGCGAGTATTAGTAAAAAAATATCCATTAGTTATTTATATCAACAGACGAAAAGCCCTGTTGTTGTATTTTTGCAAAAATAAATTGAAATAAAGATGATTGAGGTAAATGACCCGAAATTAACATCCTGGGTGCCGGTTGAAGCCGGAAGTGACTTCCCGATACAAAACCTGCCTTTTGGGGTATTTCAAAAAGATGATCACCATCCACGTGTTGGGGTAGCCATTGGCAATTTTGTGCTCGATTTGTATGCATTACAGCAAGACGATTATTTTGGTGCTTTATTAATTCCGGATGAAGCATTTCGCAGTTATACCTTAAACGCTTTAATTAAAACCGGTAAATTTAAAATACGTGCCCTACGGTTTGCCATTTCAATGCTTTTGCGCAGCGATAATG
>DAORKJ010000037.1:18403-21691 GCA_035439505.1 Chitinophagales bacterium | reverse complement strand
AACGACTTTGATACTGTTATCATAAAAGCATGGTGTGAAAAAAATGGTGTACGAATTGGATTTGGTGAAGTACGCAATTCCATTTTACCAGCATTAAAAAAATAAAATTTTACTATGTTAAGAATAGACCCGGCTTCGACTCCGATGCCAAAAATGCACCAATATATGTTGGGGAGTATATCGCCCCGCCCTATTGCTTTTGCAAGTACTATTGATGCAGATGGCAACATGAATTTAGCACCTTTTAGTTTTTTTAATGCGATAGGCAGCAATCCGCCGATGGTAATTTTTTCGCCTGCTCGAAGCGGTCGCGACAATACAACTAAACATACTTTGGACAATGCAGATGCGATGAAAGAAGTGGTAATTAATATTGTGAATTATCCCATTGTGCAGCAAATGAGTTTAGCCAGTTCAGCATATCCGAAGGGCGTAAATGAATTTGAAAAAGCAGGCCTCACTCCTATTCCATCAGAATTAGTAAAACCATTTCGGGTAAAAGAAAGTATTGTGCAGATGGAATGTAAGGTACGCGATATTATACGCACCGGCGAAACAGGTGGTGCTGGCAATATTATAATTTGTGAAATTGTTTTAATGCATATCGATGAATCGATATTAGACGAAAATGGCAGACCCGATCCTTACAAAATGGATTTAGTTGCACGTATGGGTGGTGAATATTATTGCCGCGTAATCCCAGAATCTATTTTCGCATTAGCTCAGCCTAAAGATGGTTCGGCATTAGGCATAGATCAATTGCCTGAATACATTAAAAATTCATCTATTTTAACCGGAAATAATTTAGGACAATTAGGTGTATTTGCCCATCATCCTACAAAAGAAGAAGTTGAATCAATAGCTCATTTAATGCGACACCACATGAGCTGGCAGGAAATTGAATTACAGGCAAAAACTTTACTTGACAAAGGAGAAGCCTGGGAAGGATTTAAAGTGCTGATGTTAAAATCGTTTCAACTTGTATAAATAATAATAAAAAAGGTCGGCACAACACCGACCTTTCAGCTTACAGCTTATTAATCATCAAACAAAAATCATATGCACGCCATCACCTTGCGCGTGTTGATAGAAATCGCCGACAGTGATAATACTGTCAATACCTTCGTATAAATCGTCTTTTGTAATTTTAAACATATCGGCAGCGAGTTTGCATCCGTACATTTGAACTCCGGAAGCAGATAAAATATCGAGAAATTCATGCACTGTTGGCAAATCCATTGCTTCCATTTGTTTGCGCATCATACGTGATGCATAAGTTTCCATTCCGGGTAAGCCACCTAAAAATGTTGGAATATGCATGCCGGGATTTCCAACTGTGGCAATATGCAAATGTTCTAGGCGTTTTTTGTGCACTGCATCTAAACCGAAGAAGGTAAAAAATATTTCCGCTTCAATACCTTCCATACGTGCGCCATTAGCCATGATAAAACAAGCGTATACACTTTCGAGTCCGGCTTTTGATAATATAAAACACATCTTTTTGATGGGTTTTTTTTGCTCAACTCCGTTTTCGGCAGGAGCTTCTTTCATTAAAATATCTTCCATAAAATAATTTTTACAAGTGAATTAAATACAACCTACTGGTTTAGGAATACCCGCAATTTTAGCGGCTTTTTTAAGTGGTCCATTTGGGAACAGTGCATAAAATTCTTTTATATCTGTTACGCCACTTGCACCAATTTTACGAATGGTTAAAGGAACACTTTTTTTGTATTGGTCTTGAATAAAATTTAATACTTCCCAATGTTTTGGTCCCAATTCGCCAACACCTTCTTGTTTTGAAATTTCTTCAGCAATAGATTTATTCCATTGCGAAAAGTCAGTGAGGTAACCTTCCTCATTTACTTTGATGGTAACACCATTGATTATCTTTTCCATAAAAAACTTTTAAAGAATTAAATTAATATGTGGTTTTATTGATTAACAGGAATTTTTTTACCTGATTTGTCCATTTGTGGATGAATAAATGGAATTGATCTGCCGTGCATTAACACATTCCAGTATATCCATTTAAATCCAAGTTTGCCCATATGATTGAGCATAGTTTCTTCCATCAGCGACATTGGTCCAACACCAGCGAATGGGAAAGTACCTTCTACCGGTTCCTGATCGTAGTTGAAATCGATTAATAATGCTTTATGATTACCGGTTTCAACAAAACAATTTGCATGACCATCGAAATGGGCTTTTAATTCCTCACCATTTATATAATGTAAAATATTTTCGGTGAGAATTTCTGATTCGAAATGCGCCACTGAACCGGCTTTTGAGGCTGGTAAACTGGTAGCATCACCAATTGCGAAAATATTTTCTTTCACTGTAGTTTGTAAAGTAAATTTATCAGTAGGCACATAATTCAAATCATCGCCAAAACCGGATTTACCAATAAATGCTGCACCTTTATTTAATGGAACAGTAACTAATAAGTCGAATTTCACTTCCTGACCACCATAATCAATAATTTTATGTTCATCGTTATCGATACGTTCAACATTAAAATCAGTGACCAGTTTGATGTCTTTTTCTTCAATTAAGTGGGCTAATTTTTTTGCAGCAAATGGTTTAGTAAATGCGCCGCTTAATGGAGTGATGTAAGTAATTTCCACTTCATCACGCATATCTTTATGTTTAAAGAAATCGTCGGCTAAAAATGCAAATTCTAATGGGGCAACAGGACATTTAATTGGCATTTCTGTAATGTGAATTGCCAAACGTCCGCCTTCCCAATTTTTTAATTTATCATGCAATGCTTTGGCTCCTTCAAATGAATAAAAATCGAAGATATCTTTATACCAAAGTTTATCTTTCATACCGGGAGTTTCTTCTGGAGCAATACTGCAACCGGAAGCGATAATTAATATATCATATGGCAATTCGGCACCATTAATTAAGGTTAATACATTTCTTTCCGGTTCAATTTTATCGATTGCTGTATTGATAAAATCTACATCATCAGGAATGTATTTGGTAATTGGTTTCTGGATTTCATGTTCGTCGTAAATACCAAAAGGAAGGAACAAAAATCCGGGTTGATAATAATGTGTTGTGGCTTCATCTACGATGGTTATTTTCCATTCGTGGTGATTGAGTTTTCTTTTTAGGTGGTTGGCCATCATGGTTCCGGCTGAACCTGCACCTGCTATTAAAATATTACGTTGTTTCATTGTTTGATGATTTACATCACAAAACTACTAGCATGTGCAGGTCAACGAACGTGATGATTGGCACAGAAAAAAGTGATAGATGTCACCGATTTATGGTTTTTTC
>DAORKJ010000037.1:5107-18303 GCA_035439505.1 Chitinophagales bacterium | reverse complement strand
TTACTCTTCTTTCCAGACGGGGAGTTCGTCGACCATGTGTTTTTTCTTTTTACTCCATTGGATGGGTTTTACTACTTCTTCATAGATGAAGGAAATAGGGTTTTTAATCAATGTAGGTGCTTTGGGGACGGTGTCGATTTGATCAGGTCGTTTTATGCCCGGTATAGGACCCATGGTGTATTCCTGAATAGCTTTATAGGCCAAAAAAGATTCGCGAAAATCTTCTTTACTTGGCCAGGGATAAATTACAAATGGGTCGAGCGACAAAGTGTCGGATTGTAGTTTTACTGCTATAGATTCAATATTATCTTCCCCGGAATCCGGCACAATAAAGAGCTTTGGTTTATAACCTATGGCACTAAACTGAAGTGTGTCGCTGCGTTTAACTACTATAGAAAAAAAGCCATCTTCAGATGCATTTACACCCCGATAATCGGAGGGCACTACTACAGTAGCATAAGGCACGGGAAACTTAGTTTGAGCATCGGTAACTATCCCCGAAAGCTGAATAATTTCTTCATTTTGAGCTAATGATACAGTTTGAAAACCTATTGTAATCAATAAAATCAGCAGGGTAATCGATATTCCTTTGTGTGCAGACATTAATCCTTTAACGATAATTGACGCAAGTTATGATTAGTTATGAAATAATTTGTAAGATTTGCAGGTAATTTCACCTTAATTAACATATATGGAACCGATAGAAGGAAATTTGCACAATATGCGCGAAAATTACGAAAGTGGAACTCTTGATATTCACGGAGTTTATCCATCGGCTATGCAACAATTTGCATTTTGGTTTGAAGCAGCAGGTAAAGCAGGAATTGAAGAACCAAATGCCATGGTTTTATCTACCGTTGATGCAAGTAATAAACCATCTTCTCGTGTAGTGTTATTAAAAGAATTTGATGCATCAGGTTTTATTTTTTTTACGAATTATAATAGTCAGAAAGGAAAAGATCTAGCACATAATCCAAATGCATGTTTAAATTTTTGGTGGAGCAAATTAGAACGTCAGGTACGTATAAATGGAACTATTGAAAAAATAGCTGAAAAAGAAAGTGATGACTATTTTTATTCGCGACCAATTGGCAGTCAGGCAGGCGCAATTATTTCTCCACAAAGCAGTGTAATTGAAAGCAGAGCATGGCTTGAACAGCGATTAATTGAAGTGCAGTTAAAAGGTGAATTAAAACGTCCTGCACATTGGGGTGGATATAAATTAACGGCAACAGTTATTGAATTTTGGCAAGGTAGAAGTAATCGTTTGCACGACCGTTTACTTTATACTAAAAATGAAAATATGCAATGGGAAATTCAGCGACTAGCTCCTTAAATACTTTATACTAAACTCGCGAAACACTTATCCGGCGGGTTTTCAAGCGCTTTTTTCAACATAATCAAATACATATCTCTGGGAATTTTTTTTGCTCCCATAGAACCAAGATGTTCATTATAAACCTGACAATCGATAAAATGGTAATTGAATTGTTTGAGTTGTTGTGCTAAATAAATCAATGCCAATTTACTGGTATTACTTTTTTTGCTGAACATACTTTCTCCGACAAAACTTGCACCAATACTTAAACCGTATAATCCACCAACTAATTCATCTTCCTCATATACTTCAATGGAATGTGCTATACCTCTTTTATGTAATTCGGTATAGGTGCGAATAAATTTTTCATCAATCCATGTTTCGTTATCGTGTTTTCTTTCAACCACAGCGCATGCCAACATTACTGCAGAAAAATTGGTATCAACTTTAATCTGATATTTATTTTTTTTAATTAGTTGTTGCATACTTTTCGATATCACAATATCATCCGGAAATAAAATACATCTGGGGTCAGGTGAAAACCAATAAAATTCATTTTCGTGACAAAACCAGGGGAAGATACCGGAGCGATATGCCAATAAAATTCTATCAATAGAAAAATCGGTACCAATTGCTAACATGCCATCGGGCTCAGCAAATTGCGGATTGGGGAAAATAAGTTGGTCGTTTAATTGCCAAACAGGCATAACTTATTATTCGATAGTAGCATTAATACCACGATCGGTAAGCTGCTCGCGCATTGGAGCTAAAATATTTCTAGTGCCTTGTTGTACGGCATATTTGCCCTTAAAATGAATGATGTAAGCACACTGTTCAGCCTGTTCGAGGGTGTGTTTGCAGATTTCAACCAGACTTTCAATCACCCATTCAAAGGTATTCACGTCGTCGTTGTGTACAATGAGTCTTACGCCGATAACATCATCGATCAACTCATCTACTTCAATACGTTCATCTGTTTGTATAGCACTCATGTTAAGTAATAATTTTGCACAAAGGTAGTGCAAAACCGCCATTTTTCGTGAAAAATCGTCAGAACCCTATATGCATAAGGGTTTCAAAGTGGTTGGGGTGGATGACAGTTCCCCTTAACCAGAGCAAACCCGGCCTTCGAACAATGTTTTATCTATTTGCCTTAAATTCGGGGCCTGATTATGACTTTACTTCCAAAACAAGAACAATTCAGACAACGGGTAACTAGTAAATGGTTATTCAAGTTTTTTTTACTCCAAAAGATGCCCATTGCATTGCTGGCAGGAGTTCGTGTGCGGGCTTTGAATGCTGAAAGTGCTGTAGTGAGTATTCCCTATAAATGGCTTAGTCAGAACCCATTCAAGTCGGTTTATTTTGCCACTCAGGCTATGGCGGCAGAAATGAGCACGGGAGTTATCGGTTTAATGGCGATTCAAGGTCGAGCAAAACCGGTTTCGATGTTAGTGACAAATCTGGAAGCAACATATTCAAAAAAAGCCAGTGAACGCATATTTTTTACCTGTGAAAACGGCAATGAAATATTTAATGCTGTAGAAAAAACGTTAACTGATGGCGAAGGTGTTACCGTAAAATGTATATCAACCGGACGAACAAAAGATGGAACAATTGTAAGTACCTTTACCGTTGTTTGGTCGTTTAAAGCAAAAAATAAATAAACATGCAATTGAAATCTATTTCCATATTATTGTTGAGTGTAAGTATTTTAATTGGTTGTGGTCGCAACACCAATTCATCGGCTAATGAAGAAAAAACATCAACCGAAGAAATTGAAATAACGCAACCTGTTATAAAAGATGAAACATTAATTACACCGGAAGAGCCATTTAAAAATCAACCAAATGAATTTTGCACGGTTATCAGGAAATTAGATGCCAGCTATTATGCGCAAGGACAAGCAATTGAAGATGTAAATGCTTTCCCAAAAAAATACTGCCTGTTAGATGTATGTCTCGAAATAGTAAATCCAAATGGCATGATTATCAATTTAGGCGACGACGATGAAGTGGTAACTACTTCATTTGAATTAATTAAAGTGTTTGAATCTGAAGCCGAAGCTAAAAGTTATGCCGAACAATATAAAATTGTTGATTTCAAATGGGAGTGAAGTTAGGCTGTTCTATTTGTAAAAAGTGCATTTTGATAGTTAAAAACTATTATATTTTTCTCAATAATTATTTCTTGTCGTTTAATTAAAGGCATAAAAAAACCCTTCAACAAGGAAGGGTTTTATAGTAGGTTTATTATTACAATTATCTTATTGCAATATTGGTATAATCACGAACTGTTGGTCCGGTGTAGATTTGACGCGGGCGACCGATTGGCTCGTTAGCTTCACGCATTTCTTTCCACTGTGACAACCAACCCGGAAGGCGACCTAATGCAAACAATACGGTAAACATTTCGGTTGGGAAACCTATTGCACGATAAATTATTCCGCTATAAAAATCTACGTTCGGATATAATTTACGTTCAACAAAATAAGGGTCTTTTAATGCAACCTCTTCTAATTGTTTAGCGATATCGAGAACAGGATCAAATACACCTAATTTATTTAAAACATTATCGCAAGCTTCTTTTATAATTTTAGCGCGTGGGTCGAAATTTTTATACACGCGGTGACCAAATCCCATTAAACGGAAATTGTCATTTTTATCTTTTGCTTTCTCCACAAATTTGGCAACATTACCACCGTCGGCTTTAATTATTTCCAACATTTCAATAACCTGTTGGTTAGCACCACCATGCAGTGGTCCCCATAAAGCGGCAACACCTGCTGCAACGCTGGCATAAGCATTTGCCTGACTTGAACCCACCATACGTACTGTTGATGTTGAACAGTTTTGTTCGTGGTCGGCATGTAAGATTAATAATTTATCTAAAGCATCCACAACAACCGGGTCCGGAACATATTCTTCAGTACGCATACCGAAAGTCATGTATAAGAAGTTGCTTACATAATCGTATTTGTTTTGCGGATACATGATTGGATGTCCAACTGATTTTTTATGTATCCATGAAACAACAGTCGCCATTTTCGCCAAAATGCGAATAATAGTTAAATCTGTAGCTTCTTTGCTCATGTTTGGATTTAAGGAATCCGGATAAAATGAGCTCAAGGTGCACATTAGTGAGCATAATTGACCCATTGGATGTGCATTTGACGGAAAACCATCAAAAAATTGTTTCACATCCTCATGTACGAGCGTATGATGGGTAATTCTGTCTGTAAAATCAACAAATTGGTCATTGGTTGGCAGTTCACCATATAACAAGAGGTAAGCCACCTCCATGAAATTTGATTTTTCGGCCAATTGCTCGATTGGGTAACCGCGGTAACGTAATATACCGAGTTCACCATCCAGGAATGTAATGCCACTTTTAGTTGCGCCCGTGTTTTTGTAACCACTATCGAGGGTAACGAATCCGGTTAAATCACGGAGTTTATTAATGTCTATCGACTCTTCTCCTTCGGTGCCAACATAAATAGGTAATTCTACTTCCTTCTCACCGAGTTTAATGAACGCTTTATCAGCCATAATTTTGGTCAAATTGTCCTTTTTGGATTAATAAATATTGTAGACAAAGGTAAAAAAAGGAAAGACACATTAATAATTATCAGGTCATAAAACCTAACATTTTTTACAAAAAGATAATATCATGACCTTCAGTTTACTGATATTGCAAAAAACAGGCGGAAAATGGAGGTTCTGGAGGATGATAAATTAATCGGGTATCATAAACCGTTCGATATTATCCACGAGATAATACAAAATGATGGCATAAAGCACCGTTACAATGGCAAATTTGAGCCAGTTAGGTGCATTTTTGAGTAATCGGAACATGATCATCCCGGTAAACAAACCTGCTAAACCGTAGGTAATCATTGCAATTGGATAAAACCTGCCAAACGACCACGATTTAGGTGTGTAGGGTATTAGGACAATATTCGCGAATATGAAAAAGGAAAGATAAAAAAAACCTTCCCAAAACATATTTGGCTGATATTCCCGCTCTTGAGGTTCGTTTTGTTCTAACTGCTCCATTGCCTGCAAAGGTAATACTTTTACCAAAAACAGCATCTTTATTTAACAAAAATACAACATTCAGAAGCTGCCATAATTGCTATTTGGGCAACTTAAGGGAGTTTATACTCAATTCAAAAAACTGTAATTTGGCAGCGATGAAAACCTGTACACATTGCCATAAGGACAACCCTGATGATTTTAACTATTGCAGATATTGCGGAGCTGACCTCATTTACGTTCCGGTAAATAAAGTAAAAGGCTTTTGGAAAAAAATTCCGGCTTGGGCATGGATTATCATAATTGTTGCTGCTGTTGCAGGCATTTTATTTGCCCTTATCGGTTCATTTATTGCAGTAGCAACTATTGAAGGAGTTGCCAGTTTAGTTTTATTAGTGCTAGGTGTTATCGGATTTGGCGTGGCACCGCTGCGTAAACCTGAAAACCCGGGAAGTTTTACCAGGGCTATAGGGCTCAGCTTCTTCGCGCTTATGGGCGCAACAGTCGACCAACCCGGCAACATCATTTACAATCAACCTGTTGAAATATGTTTTTGCGATGAGGGCACTTCTTTAAACAGAGATGAAAATGTCAGTAATCCGATGCCGGGTACTACTATCATACAACAGGATTTTACCTGTTTTGATGAAATGGGCAATCCTGTAAAATCCATTAACATGTTTGCAGTATTAGGTATTCGGTTTTTAGAATACATTTTGCTTGGTTATTTACTCATTGCAATACGCAGTCTTATTTGGAAATTGCGAAACAATACTTAAACATCAAAATTCGTTCAGTTCCTATGCAATTTAAAACATCACTCCTCGTTTTCGTGTTGCTATTAACTTTCCAGGTTTCTGCTCAATTTATCAGCTTGCGCGGAACAAACAGCTCACAAATTTTATCCGACAATTATTATAATGCCGACTTATCGCATGCTGTTGGAGGGGAAATTTATTTTTCAAAACCTATAGGATTTATACCACTGCCAATGAATTACAATATTGGTTTGGACTATAAAAATATAGATGGTATAAATGAAGCGTATTTAATAACCGGCTTAACTTATGTAACAGTTACACCAAGTGGTTTTATGTTTGCCACTAATGCAGAAAGCGTAACCATGTCGACCTATAAATGGTTAAATTATTTTGACCTGAATATATATAATGGAGTAATTATAGGTGATTCTACTTATACCTATAAAATGGGTGGAGAAATTGGTTACAATTTTGGTTATGTATTGAGTAAAACCTTATTCCTTCATTTTGGATTAGGTGCCAGATATAACTACACGCCTGATTACAAAAATGAATTATATGCCAATGCTACATCATTGGATTTTATGGTAAAAGCGGGAATATTGTATAAATTTAAACGCAAGTTTAACAAACCAAAGTAATTAAAAATAAGTTTTTACTGCAAATTCATATTGTTCGATAAATATTTTTTTTATGGCAGTAATATTATTTTGTTCATAAAAAACAAGCATCGCTTTTTTGTATTCAATAGCATCAACAGTGCGGAATGAAATTGGGCAGTAGCGATGGTACATTAGGATAGCATTACTAATAATCCTAGCAGTGCGCTTATTACCGTCAGCAAATGGTTGAATATAAGATATTAAAGAGAGAGCCAATAAAGCTTTTTCAAATACATTTGTCTTTAAATTAATAAGATTTGTCATTTCAACTAAAACATCTCTTAATTGAAATTCATTATCCAAAGGACGATAATTTGTTCCTGAAATACCAACTCTCCTATTCCGGATATTGCGCTGAACGCCGAGATTTTCAATCAACATACTATGTATATCTTCGATACTTTGTAAACTTAGCGGTTGAATATAATTTGTATGCTCTAAAATGAAATCTAAAGCAGCTTTGTGATTTAATAACATCGTTGCCTCGTCTTTTTTCTTACCTATCGCGGTTTCCTGTTCTTTGAGTAATCGTTCAGTTTCCAATAAACTGTAGGTGTTACCTTCAATTTGCGATGATTTCCAACTCAAATCAATTGCTAATCGTTCAAATTCTTTGTTATATTCATTCGAAGACAAACCCGCAATATTTTTTTCAAATTTTTTCTGAAGTGATTCCAACATTTCAATCTCAGTATCAAAGAATAAATTGTTGCGCATTTGCAATTGTGGTATTAATGCAAAATTAAATTCTGCAAATATTTTCCTATCATCAATTTCTTTCTGAAAATAAGCATCAACATCTATAGGAGCCAATAAAGTGGAACCGGGAGTAATGAAGTACCTGGTAGCTTTTCCGTTACCTGTTGCTGAAATTTGGTGTTTGGTCAATAAACTACCAAGTTTACGTTTTATTGTTGCGAAGGATGCCACTTCGCCTAAACCGGCATGAATATCTTTAGAAGATAAATTGGGATATTGCCTGATATAGTCTAGTATATCCTGGTCTGTTATTAAGTGAATTTTGGTCATCTTACCCCTTTTGAGCTCATAAAATTACTATTTGGGGCTCAAACATGCAAATTTTGAGCCCAAATTTTAAATAATTTGAGCTTAAAGCCGATAAAGCTCATGATTTATTACTTTAGAGCTCAGTTTGATAACTTTCCAACTCAATCAGCTAAAAAACAAAAAATGTGGTGTTTACCTTGAGTAGTATCATTCCGTTTCATCCACAACAGTGGATTGAGCAGCCTTTTTGAAGGTGAATAATTTATTCGGCTTCCAATTAATTTTATTACTTATTAAGTAATGCGTTACTTTTTTCTCAATAAAGTGGTGTAAAGGTACCAAACCTATCATCAGCAATATTTTTATGGCGAGAATTTTCCATGGCTCGCCATGAGTAAGGTGATGAATCCAAGTATCAAACAGTAGGATTAAAAATTCAAAGAAGAAAATAAAACAGATAAACCCAACCATTCTGATTAAAGAAGGATGGACATTAAATCCGCCTAAAATCAGTAGTAATAAAAATGCAGTAGCAATCAGGATAGTAATTGCGGTATATTGGATGTTATTTCTTCTTTTTGTTTCTTCCTTTTCTTTAATGGCACGTTGCTCACGCAAAACTTCCTCATTTTCAATTTCGAGTAATTGTAATTCTTCTTTTTTAAGCAAATTGCTCAGGCTGTCAGAAATATTTCCATTTATACTGCCATAACGATAGGCGTTTTCGTAGTCTTTTAATTCAACATATATATTTTCCAATTTAGCTGATGCCTCTAGCATAAATTCGTAATAAGGTAATGATGATGCCAACACATATGAACTTCGATATTGTTCAATTGCTTCTTGTTTGAGATTATTACGTGCAAAAAAATCACCATACCGCATATAAAAACTTGATTTCCTCAGTTTATCGTTTATTGCATTTATTCTGGTAGCTGCCCAACCAAAATAAATCTGTGCTGAGTCGATATTGCCCTGGTGTTCGTTAAACAACGCATTAAGCCTGTAATACATAGTAGTATCTTCAGCTTTAATGCGCTGCAATTCAGCCGGGAATTCATTATTAAATAAATTATATAACTGCGCTAAATCGTTTTGTTTAATCAGGTGGTTTCGAAATGCGACCATCCCAAACTTTTTCAATTTTTCGACATGGTTCTTGTCGGCAAATTCAAGAATTTTATACAGTTGTTTTTCGTTTACTGTTCTGTTGTTAAATGCAATAACTTCCAGGTCGAATTTTAATGTCATTATTCGGATTGAATCGGGGCTGCTTTCTGTTTCCGCTAAGTTCAATTCCTTTAATTTGTATTGAATAGATTTATCATATGCCTTTATCAAATTATAAAAATTGGACAAGCGGTCATAACAATCCATGCGCAATTCAACATCTTCTTGAGCTTCCGCAATTGTTAATGCATCTAAATAATTTCTAATAGCTTCAACATTATTATTCATTTTTTGCTGGACATCTCCTAAAACCAAATGAGTAGCAATTATGTTTTTGATGTCATTAATTTGTATTGCACTGGTTAAGGCTTGGTAGGCATAATCTTTAGCCTTATCGTTGTTAAATATCAATTGATACCCTTTTGCCAAAGCGTATTTACATTTCCAAACATCGTGTAATTCGTTAATTTGTGGTGCCAGATCGGTGAGTTTATTAATAATTTGCTCAACCTTGTTACTATATGTATAATCGTCAATTACAATTAAATAATTGGCATACGCATTTAATAACAAACTGTTATTATAGGTAATTTCGGCAAGTTCAATTCCATGTGTCAATAAACTATCAGCGGCAGTGGCATCTGCTTCCCATTCAATATAAAAAGTGGCTAGCTGACTCAATAATTCCAATTGTTGGAATTCATCTTTGGTGTGACTTAATTGTTCCTCTAATTCGGATTTATCAATGGGAGGTAAGGAAAAGTGATTAGCGGATGAAGAAGTATGATGTGCTGACTCAGCGCTTGCAAATGAGGAAATCTGCAATATAATAAGCAGAGTGAGGATGCCCTGACCAATAAAATTTTTAACCATAATGAGTTTAGCTGTATAGTGTGATATTATGCATAATGCTAAGGGAAAGAATAGTAACTTTAACGCATAACTTACACAAACATACATATTTATGGAAGCAACTCAAAAAATTAGGTTTTACAAAAAACTTATTGTAATTCTTACAATAAGCACCATTATTCCCACAGCCATGTTGTGCATGTCGCTAACCCCTTTCGCGCCTGCAAATAACGAACCTCAGTCTGTATCAAAAGATGTAGCACGTGAAAACATTCGCAAATACCGCGAAAGTCCGGAGGCTACCGAAACTGCAGTTACCGGCATTCGCATTGAAGCCAGTCAGTTGGAGTCAATGAATAACATTAGAAATACAAATCCAAATACTTCAGCGTATCGGATGTATTTTGCACAAGATTCAGTTGGTGCTCCACTTTCAATTGTTGTTGGTATAGATGATGATGGACAGGATAATACTGAAACTATTTATTCAACCGCTAGAAAAGGGTCAAATCTTTGCCCCCCAATGTGCGATGCAACCAGCCCGCTTACCAATTAATTTGTTTTTTTGAATTGGGATGCCAACCACGTCCCAATTCAAAATCCCTTTGTTTATTTTAGTTTACTACTTACTTTCAATTAAGCAAATTACTCGCATTTTCACCAACAAACTCTTTACGAATTATTTGCATGCGGTAACATTATTGTTTTCAAGTCGCAATTCAAACAATTGTAATCTATTGCAATAATAAAAGTTCTACAGCCTTGGCAAAACCTGCTGGTCCGGCCGGGTTAATTAAACTACAGTGTGAAATTTTATCGGGTAAATTCACTGCATCTGACAAAAAGAAGCAGTTGTCAGTTTCGTTAAACATAGTGAAATCGTTTAAACCATCCCCAATCGAAAAGGTATTTAATTGCCTGTTATTTTCACTTAATAACTCAATAACTTTTTTAATTGCAATACCTTTAGATATCCCGTGATGTGAAACCGTCAAAAAGCGTGAGCCAATTTCAGCTACACCTTGGAAATTCAATAACTGGTTATTAATAATTTGCAAATTTGTTGAATTGTTATTCTCAATTAAACATGTTTCCGTGAATTTTCGATTTTGGGCGCGCTTTAAGGCTGCCTTTGTTAAGCCTGTTATAGTCATTAATTCTTCAACATTGGAACCGGATAACAATGGAGCATTATTAAAAAATGACTTCATAATTTGCCTCCAGTTTTGAATAGGCAAGTTCATTGGCGCTAACGGATAAATTAAAAATTGTTGTTCTCTGAAACTCAATTCTATACCATCAAGGAAAGCGTATTTTTCTAAGGGGAACGCAATTCCACTTCCATTTTCGAATATAAACATCTCTGAAAATTCGAGTTGTTTTTGAATGAAAGTTATCTCCTCGAAGGTTTTAGAGGAAGTGAGCACTACTGTAAAGCCACCCTTTATAAGTTTATCCAAGTAAATTTCCGAACCTTCAAAAGCGTGCGAAAATTTGTTCGTTATAGTCCCATCGATATCACTAAACAGGAGTTTCATGTTAAACAGGAGTTAGAATATGCCCCAATTTTTCAGGGTCAAATTTTTGTTTGGCTTTATTCAAATCAAAAAGTCCTAATGCTTTGTAGACAGCCCTTTTTACCGGCATTTCATTTTGTAAAGTAATTTTTGCCTTTTTGAGTTCTTTAATTATTTCTTTTTTTAATTCCAACGGACAAACTATTGAATGAAATATACAACCAAGAGAATTATCAATCATATCGTTTACATGTTCATTTCCTTTTGATTCATGTAGATGCGGATTTCTGGATTCCACCTGATGTATATGAACTACTTTGTTATTATTATTTGTTTGAATGTTCGATTTATCAACACCACCAAATTTTTCAAACAAATTGATATAATTATATGGTTCAACGGTAAAACCTGCACCAAAGTCCATACTCATTGCTAAATTCATACTTATGCAATGTTCGCCTGCATTAGCAGTTTTAATAATATCGGTTTCAAAACCGGTATACAAACTAATGAGTCTATTGAGATAATAATTTGTTAATCTGCTTACACGTCCCCATTTGCTGAACAGTATATTAGAATTAATAGCCTTGGGTTTGCTATGCCATAAAATTCTACCCATCGTGTAATCTGATTTAGACAGTGAGAATATGGACGAATAAATGCGTACATACTCATAAATCGACCCAGGGAAATAATTATCTGAATCAATAAAACCGATATATTTTTTTTGTAGTAATTGTGTGAGCAAAATGCCAATAAGCATTCCCTCAGATTTTCCATCGCGGATTAATCCATCCTCACCTAAAATGTCAGCATAACCCATACTTTCAAATAACTCAGCAATTTCAGGGTCTTTTTGATGAACGATAAGGAAATCACGTTTAGAAAAATGACAAATATTTTCCACGACATTTTTCTCCATGTTAAATCTGTCTACATCATCTCTATCACTATTGGAAACTACAATAATCAAACAATTATGTGGAATTCCGGTAATAACACCTTCCAGCAATTTTAATTTTTCATTTTTAATTGGCACGATAATTACCATTTCCTGTTCAACATTCCACGACTGTTCGTTAGCCACTTTACGTACAACAAAATATTTATCATTTGGATGGTTAGGGCCTTCTGGACCTGCATCTAATGCATACACTTTTTGCGTGCCGTAAATTAATACATTACCTAATCGCTCAAAAGCATTTGATAATTCTATTCTCACAACATTAAAATTTAGATGATAAAAAAATCAATATAAGCAAATATATAAAAAATAGTTTACATTGTCAAGTATACATGAATTATAATCAATTAAAGTAAATAAATTTAAATGAAAATTGTTATATTCTTTAACATTTATTTTTATTTAATATAAAAATAAAACCAATTGATTTAGTAAAAAAATCCACACAGATTAAAATTTCACAAATTTTATTTAGTTTTAACACATGTATAAATGTATACTTATAGGTCTGGCATGTCTGAGTATGAATGCAAACGCACAAACAGCCCTTGATATTTACATTACCGACCAAATGGAAAATAAACATATTCCTGGTGTGAGTGCTGTAATAATCAAGGATGAAAAACTAGCCTGGGTTGGCAACTATGGTGTGGCAAATTTAAGCACAGGTCAGGCGGTTGACACCAATACCTTATTCATGCTGGCATCTATTTCAAAAACGATTACAGCTACCGCAATCATGCAATTATATGAAGATGGTTATTTTGAATTGACTGATGACATCAACCTCCATTTGCCATTTGAAATTCACCATCCCTCCTACCCAGATTCAACCATTACTATGCTGCAACTTTTGACACATTCTGCAGCCATGCGCGATAATTGGAATATATTGGATACGGTGTATGTT
>DAORKJ010000037.1:2947-5007 GCA_035439505.1 Chitinophagales bacterium | reverse complement strand
CAGGGATTAGTTTGGTATAGTTATGAAGATGGCGGCACTTGGTGGGGACATAGTGGCGGTGATTCAGGTGTTTCAACCGATATGTATTTTAATGAAGACACACAAACCGGAATTATCGTTTTAACTAATAGCGACAATAGTCACACACAAATATGGAATGAATTAGTTGATTTTGCTGCCACGTTGAATACTGAAAATAGTCCTGCAATAACATGTAACATCGAACTTCCACTAAATGTAATTACTTCCAATCAAACTCATTTAACTCTTTTTCCGAATCCGGCAAGTAGTTATTTGTATATTGAAACAACAGAAAATTTTGATAATTATGCAATTATTTCTGCAGAAGGAAAATTGCAGTTAAGTGGGAAATTATTTTCAAATAAGATTGAATTAAACAACCTTTCATCAGGATTATATTATTTAAAAATCAGGAATCTACAGGGTGAAATTATTGGTGTGAGTAGTTTTGTAAAATTGTAAATAGTTGAATTTTACCTTTTTCCCTTAAACATTGTTGAAAAGTTAGGTTTCATACAATAAATTCTATCGCCCTGCAATAATAAACTTAGCTTCTGTTGGTTCCTGAAATGCATGGCAACTTACCAAATATTTTTGCATTTCATCCATATTATCATCATAAATATTAGCACTAAACTGATGTGCCTTTTGCAGCATTTTTATGTATAATGCCGGGTCCTGTTGCCTCGACAATCTCCTTAGTGCATCAAGGTAATCTTCTCGATAAACGGTTGGAATAATTATTTTGCTCTGATCTTCTTTTACCAATTCTGCATTCATCATTATTCTTGCTATTCTTCCATTTCCATCTACAAACGGATGCACTTCGCTTATTAAAAACATGATATAGGCTGCTTTTGCAAAGGGTTGGGATAATGCTTTATAAAAATCGAAACCTTTAATTAATGTTCCTCTCATTAATTTTACGTCAACAAAATGTGTATTTCCAGCCCTATTATTTTTCTCCTTAAACTGGCCAGGGTTTTTATCTTTTCTGGCACTTAATAAAACAGCATGTCTGTATTTCAGCGTTTCTAACAATTGCTCTGCATGCTCAGGAGTTTGTTTCATTTCCATTTTGTTGGAAACTAATTTATAGGTACCAAGCACATCATGTGAATCTTCATCCCTTGCGTGCATAGGTATATTCGTTTCAATAATCTTTTTTGCATCTTCCAATTCAAATTCAGTTCCTTCAATATAATTTGAAAAATAGCTTTCGAAGAATGCAAAATTTCTAAATGACTGAGCTGAGTTATTTTTTTCAGGATACAGTTTATATTCGTGTTGCTGCAATTCAATAAATAATTTTTCAAATAATTCAATTCTCACACTGTCGAAAGGGGCGCCAAAAGCTCTTGCTTTCGCTAAAGGTGATGAAAGTATTGAAGGAGTATGTGTTGCTAGAAATGCACTAATCAATTTATTTAACTTTATAAATTCCGGTTGCATGTTCAGTTGCTCAGCAATGATTCGTGCTTTATCGCGCAGTTGATTCAGCCCGTCTTCACCATTTACTTTTATAACAGTATCTAACTTTTCTTCAATTTCAGTTATTTCAAGTGTTTTGGACTCTGGTCCTTGTCTTCTGGTTACTTGTAAATTTTCAAGGAAGGCTCGTTCCTTTTGAGAAGCGTACAACTCGCCTGTAATTGGATTGTCACCAGCAATAGGTGGCAAACCTTTCATAAAATGGAGCGTGATGCCAGGTAATGATATTTTCTTAGTATAAGTATAGGTGAGAAATATATGCCCGGCAGAGGTTGGCTTATACTCAAATGCTGACCGATGACTCAACATGGAGCCGGGATATAATTTGCCTAGAATTGTGAGCAAATTTCTCTTAATAATGGATTCGGCGTTTTCTTCAAGATTTGAGGTGTAAATACGAGCCGCAATCCTCCTTATCTTACCTTCCCGCTCCAATTTGGAAATTTGCTTTGAAATAGTTGGATTAGATGAAGAAAAGATTAGTTCCGATAGGTGATTTGGCAAAATTTTTTCCATTATAACGCTATTATTACACAAATTTGGCAAAT
>DAORKJ010000037.1:0-2847 GCA_035439505.1 Chitinophagales bacterium | reverse complement strand
GCAAATATTTTCCATTAAACCATAATGCTAACAATTGTAACGGCAAATATTTTCCAACAAAAGCCGATTTTGGCAAATATTTTCCATTATAAAATCAACAATCAGACGATACCCACACAAGAACTTAGATTGATATTTGCAGCTGTTTATATTATCGGTGATATTCAATGCTTATAAAAGTTAATTAAATGGTAATTATTTTGACCATTTAATAGATTAATTGCGTATAATAATTACCAATAGTTACATAAAATTTTGCCTAAAATGCTAACTATTTTAACCAAAAACAGATCTTTTAGGTTAAAATAGTTAGCAAATTGTCCAATTATACCACGAAATGCAGCTCCATTACTTTCAACGCCAAAGCATACTTTTAAGCAATTGTGTGAAAACTTCTGTCTTGCTCGTTTACGTCAGAAGCTCACAACCACTAAGCTTGCAGAGCAGCCTGCATGAGCTGAAATACGCTAGGCGCTAAGGTGCTGGTATTAAAAGGTTTCAAACGGGTAAGGTAAAATTTACTAACCTCTCAAAATTTTACTAAATCTATCCTCCACGAAAACACAGTATAAATTCGAAAACTATGTTAAGGGTTTTTTTATTAAATTTATAAATCCAACTTTATTCCTTAGGCAAAATTTGTAAAACAATTAACACATCTAAAGTTAATTCCTACTGTTATGAAAAGAAATTTGCTCCTTAAATCGAATATTAAATTTTGTTTAACTGTATTTTCGTTCTACATGCCTATTTTCTTATTTTCTCAGGCACCAGATATCGAATGGCAGAATTCGATTGGAGGTATTAACGCAGATCTTTTGTATAGTATAGCCCCAACTAGTGATGGTGGATATATTTTAGGTGGACAATCCGAATCCGGTATTTCGGGGGATAAAACAGAAGCGAGCCTCGGATATTCCGACTTTTGGGTGATAAAGCTGAACTCATCCGGTGGTATTGAGTGGCAGAA
The DNA here is from genome assembly GCA_035439505.1 of Chitinophagales bacterium. Lineage (GTDB taxonomy): Bacteria > Bacteroidota > Bacteroidia > Chitinophagales > BACL12 > UBA7236. The sequence continues at coordinate 1,877 of DAORKJ010000037.1, read as the reverse complement.
TGCAATTGGAGGCAGTGCATATGAAACATTATATAGTATCTCCCAAACAAGTGATGGTGGGTATATTTTAGGAGGTTGGTCTAGCTCTGGTATTTCCGGAGATAAAACAGAGGCGAATCTTGGAACTAACGACTATTGGGCAATAAAACTGAATTCAACTGGTGGCATTGAATGGCAGAATACAATTGGCGGAAGTGGAATTGATAGATTGTATAGTATCGCTCAAACTACTGATGGCGGGTATATTTTAGGAGGTACTTCCGACTCCGGTATTTCAGGGGATAAGACAGAAGCTAATCTCGGTATTTACACCGATTATTGGATAATAAAGTTGAACTCAGCTGGCGATATCATGTGGCAAAATACGATTGGTGGCAATAGTCAGGATGAGTTGCGTAGTTTATCACAAACTAGTGATGGTGGTTATATTTTAGGAGGACACTCTTATACGCTAGTCATTTCCGGAGATAAAACAGAGGATAATGTAGGTGCTGGGTATAGCGACTATTGGGTAATTAAGCTAAATTCAACTGGTGGCATTGAGTGGCAGAACACCATTGGCGGTGATAAATATGAATTTTTGAATAGTATAGCACAAACAAATGATGGTGGGTATATTTTAGGAGGTCAATCCATATCCGGTATAACAGGGGATAAAACAGAAGCCGCTATTGGCTCTTACGATTATTGGGTAATAAAGCTGAATTCAACCGGGGGTATTGAGTGGCAGAATACGATTGGTGGAAGTTCCAGTGAAAGTTTAAATAGTATAGCACAAACAAGTGATGGTGGGTATATTTTAGGCGGAATTTCCACCTCGGGTATTTCAGGTGATAAGACAGAAGTAAATCTAGGATTAAATGACTATTGGGCAATAAAACTGAATTCGACCGGTGACATTGAATGGCAGAATACGATTGGTGGAAGTGATTATGATGTATTATATAGTATCGCTGAAACCAGTGATGGCGGTTATATTTTAGGAGGATACACTCGATCAGGCATATCAGGGGATAAAACAGAAGCCAGTAATGGCTACTACGACATTTGGGTTGTAAAATTGATAGGTGTTGGTTGCGTTCCTGCTACAGAAATCTGTAATGGTATTGATGATAATTGTGATGGTTTTGTTGATGAAGGGTTAACACCATCCATAACAATTACGGAAGGTGGTCCTACAACTTTTTGTTCAGGCGGGTCGGTTAATTTATATGCAACGCATGATGGCGCATCGTTACAATGGCAACGTAATGGTGTCAACATTCCAGGTGCTACTTCAACCACCTATACTGCTAGCGGTAGTGGCACCAAAACATATACCTGTACAACTACCAGTGCATGTGGCACTTCAACTTCAATAGGTATTGTTGTGACGATAAAACCCAACCCGCCAGCAACTATCACCGCTGGGGGAGCTACAACCTTTTGTGCAGGAGGTTCAGTTTTATTAACTGCTAATGCAGGGGCTGGTTTGTCTTATCAATGGTATAAAGGAGCATCTTTAATTACCGGTGCAACATCAATTAATTATACTGCCACGCTAGCAGGTAATTACAAATGCAGAGTTACTAAAGCGGCGACAGGATGTTTTAAAAATTCGAATACCATTGCTGTCTCGGTACCATGCAAAGAAAGTAGTGAAACAGTTGTAAATGATTTGTTCGTTTATCCTAACCCGGCAAATTCATTGATAACAATTGAATGGAGTTCAGGCATCGGAAAAACAATTCAATTAATTGATGCACTTGGCAGAAATATTCAAACAATTAATGCTACTGAAAACCACATCAGCATAAATATCGAACACCTTGCTGTCGGAATTTATTTTATTAAAGTGGAAGGGGAAAACGGCTCAACCACGCAAAAGTTTGTAAAAC